>JALREE010000029.1 GCA_023256835.1 Pseudomonadales bacterium
ACGCCAGTTCGCCGACGAGGCCGCCGTCACGGGACGTCCCGTGCGACAAGGCTGGGTATCGTCTCCCTTCGGACGTCGTACCGATCCTTTCACCGGCCAGCTGGCCTGGCATTCCGGCATCGATTTCGCCACGCCCGCCACTGGGGCAGACATCATCGGCGTCGCCGCGGGTGTGGTCACTGCCGCCGGCGAGCGTGACGGTTACGGGCTCGCCCTCGATATCAATCACGGCAATGGTTACGTCACGCGCTACGGGCATGCCGAGAAGCTGCTTGTCGGTGTCGGTGACATCATCACCAAGGGGCAGGTCATCGCCCTGGTCGGCAGCACGGGGCGCTCCACTGGCCCGCATGTGCACTTCGAAGTCTACAAGCATGGCAGGGTAGTCGACCCGGCATCCTACATTCATCGCACCATCCGCTGACTCTTCACCACCGCATCGGTTTCCAAGACATCACCCGCCCGGACTTGCGCGCGAGGGCCTGTGGCAATGGCCGCAGGGCGCGCCCAACCGGCCAACCCTTTTTCGAGACAAGACAACATCATGAGTTTCACTTCACTGATCAGGGCCATCTTTGGCAGCAGCAATTCCCGTCAGCTCAAGCGCGTCAAGCGCATCGTGACGAAGATCAACGCCTACGAAGGGGCCTATGCCGCGCTCGCGGATGCCGACCTCCAGGCCAAGACCGCCGAGTTTCGCCAGCGCTTCGAGGCCGGCGAGACACTGGACCAGCTCCTGCCCGAGGCCTTCGCGGTGGTGCGTGAGGCAGGCAAGCGCGTCATGGGCATGCGCCACTTCGATGTGCAGATGATCGGCGGCATCGTGCTGCACGAGGGAAACATCGCGGAAATGAAGACCGGCGAGGGCAAGACCCTGGTCGCCACCCTGCCTGCCTATCTGAACGGTCTGACCGGGCAGGGCGTGCACATCGTGACGGTGAACGACTACCTGGCCGAACGTGATGCCAACTGGATGCGTCCCTTGTACGAGTTCCTGGGCTTGACCGTGGGCGTCATCATCAGCGGTCAGACGCAGGAGCAGAAGCGTGCCGCTTACGAGTCCTCCATCACCTATGGCACCAACAACGAATTCGGTTTCGACTATCTGCGCGACAACATGGCCTTCCGTCTGGAAGACAAGCTGCAGAAGACCCTGAACTTTGCCGTGGTCGATGAAGTCGACTCGATCCTGATCGACGAAGCGCGTACGCCTTTGATCATTTCCGGTGCCGCCGAGGACAGCTCCAAGCTCTACATGGCGATCAATGCCCTGATCCCGAAACTGGAGAAGGGAGCGCCCAAGCCCGAGAAGACCGGCTTCAGCCTGGACCGGGACACCGAATTCGTGGAAACCGGCCACTTCATCGTGGATGAGAAGACCAGACAAGTGGAGCTGACCGAGGCCGGCCACGTCTTCCTCGAAGAGCTGCTGGCCCAGAAGAAGCTGCTCAATGAGGGGGAAAGCCTCTATGCCGCCAAGAACCTCGGCCTGCTGCACCACATCCATTCCGCCCTCAAGGCGCATTACCTGTTTCATAAGGATGTGGAATACATCATTCAGAACAATCGCATCGTGCTGATCGACGAACACACCGGCCGCACGATGGAAGGACGTCGTTTGTCCGAGGGCCTGCACCAGGCCATCGAAGCGAAGGAAGGGCTGCAGATCCAGAGCGAAAGTCAGACGCTGGCGTCGACCACGTTCCAGAACTATTTCCGGCTGTATCGCAAGCTCGCCGGCATGACCGGTACGGCCGACACCGAGGCCTACGAATTCAAGCAGATCTACAATCTGGATGTGGTGGTGATTCCCAGCAACCGTCCCATGGTCCGTATCGACAAGAACGATCTGATCTTCCTCACCATGGAGGAAAAGTTCGAGGCCATCGTGAACGACATCAAGGAGTTCAGTTCCAAGGGAGCACCGGTGCTCGTGGGCACCGCGTCCATCGACACCTCGGAAATGCTCTCGCGTCACCTGCACAAGGAAAAGATTCCCCACGAGGTGCTCAATGCCAAGTTCCACCAGAAGGAGGCCAGCATCATCGCCCAGGCGGGGCGTCCCGGCGTGGTGACGATTGCCACCAACATGGCAGGTCGCGGCACCGATATCGTGCTGGGCGGCAAGTGGGAGCATGAGGTCGCCGCGCTGGAGAACCCGACGCCCGAACAGATCGAGCAGATCAAGGCCGATTGGGAACAGCGCCACAAGCAGGTGGTGGAAGCCGGCGGCCTGCATATCATCGGGACGGAGCGCCATGAATCACGCCGTATCGACAACCAGCTGCGTGGCCGTTCAGGGCGTCAGGGCGACCCGGGCTATTCACGCTTCTACCTGTCGCTGGAAGACAACCTGATGCGCATTTTCGCCTCCGAGCGCGTCAAGAATTTCATGCAGGCCCTTGGCATGGAGAAGGGCGAGGCCATCGAGCACAGCATGGTCACCAAGTCCATCGAGAAGGCGCAGCGCAAGGTCGAAGGCCGCAATTTCGACATCCGCAAGCAGTTGCTGGAATACGACAACGTGGCCAACGATCAGCGCACCATCGTCTATCGGCAGCGCAACGAGCTGATGGCCAGCGAGAATATCTCGGAACTGATCGGCAACATGCGCCAGCACGTGGCATTCCAGATGGTCGCCTCGCACATCCCGCCGCAGAGCGTGCCCGACCAGTGGGATATTGCCGGACTGGAAGCGGCGATAGAAGCTCAGTTCGCGCGCAAACTGCCCATTCAACAATGGCTGGATGAAGACGAGAAACTTTTCGAGGAAACCCTGCGCGAGAAAATCTTGGCCGTGTTGAACGAGGACTACGAGAAGAAGTCGGCGCTGGTGGGCGAGAAGATCCGTCTGCTGGAGAAGCAGATCGTGCTGCAGATTCTCGACAATCTCTGGAAAGAGCATCTGGCGGCCATGGATCAGTTGCGTCAGGGTATCTTCCTGCGCGGCTATGCGGGCAAGAACCCGAAGCAGGAATACAAGCGCGAAGCCTTCGCCCTGTTCCAGGAGCTGTTGTCGAATCTTCAGCATGAGGTGATCCGCTTCCTGAGCCACGTGCAGATCCGCACCACGGAGGAGATCGACGCCATCGAGCGGCAGCGCGAGGCCGAGCGTGCCCGCGAGCGCATGCTGTTCCAGCATGCTCAGGCGGCGACACTGGCACAGGAAGCTGCCGCGGCAGCGGCGGCAGCCTCCGCGGAGGCCGCCGCACAACAGAACGACGCCCGTCTGGGCGGCGCACAGGAGAGCATCACGCCCTTCGTACGCGACGAAAAGAAAGTGGGCCGCAACGACCCCTGCTACTGCGGGTCAGGCAAGAAATTCAAACAATGTCACGGGAAACTGAGTTGAGTGTCATGAGCAATACGCAGATCAAGGCGGAGGACCTGCTGTCGGTGGCAGGCGTGAAAGTGGCGTCGGTCATGAGCGGCATCCGCTACAAGAACCGATTGGACCTGGTGTTGATGGAGCTCGCGCCGGGCTCGACGGTGGCGGGGGTGTTCACGCAGAACGCTTTCTGTGCCGCGCCGGTGCAACTGGCCCGCCGCCATCTGGCGGGCAGTGGCGGGGCCGTGCGTTACCTGCTGGTCAATACCGGCAATGCCAATGCCGGCACCGGGCAGAAAGGCCTGGACGACGCGGCCGCCTGCTGTGGCTTCGTCGCGCAACATGCCGGCGTGGCCCCGGAACAGGTGCTGCCATTCTCCACGGGAGTCATTGGCGAGAACCTGCCTGTGGCGAAGGTGGAGGCGGGCGTTCCAGCCGCCCTGGGCTCCCTGGGCGACGACTGGCTGCAGGCGGCTCGCGGCATCATGACCACGGACACCCGACCCAAGGCGCGCTCCGTGCGGGTCGACTGCGCAGGGCAGTCGGTGGTGATCACCGGCATCGCCAAAGGGGCCGGCATGATCAAGCCCAACATGGCGACGCTGCTCAGTTTCGTGTTCACGGATGCGCTCATCGAACAGAGTCTGCTGCAATCCTTGCTGGCCTCGGTGGTGGACCAGTCGTTCAATCGCATCACGGTGGATGGCGACACCTCCACCAATGACTGCTGTGTCCTGACTGCCACAGGCAAGAGTGGCGTGCACATCGAGCGCAGCAACAAGGCGGTGTTCGAGGCCTTCGAGGATGCTCTGCAGGCGCTGGTGCGCGAACTGGCCAAGGACATCATCCGCGATGCCGAAGGGGCGAAGAAATTCGTCACTGTCGACGTCCAGGGCGGGGGCGATGTGCAGGAATGCCTGAAGGTGGCCTATGCCATCGCGGAGTCACCCCTGGTGAAGACGGCACTGTCGGCGTCCGACCCGAACTGGGGGCGCATCCTGGCCGCCATCGGTCGTGCCGGTGTGCAGGGGCTGGATGTCAGCCGCATCACGATTCACCTTGGCACGGTCTGCATCGTGCAGAACGGAACGCTGGCCACGAGCTATACCGAAGCCCAGGGCCAGGCTGAGATGAACAAGGCGGCCATCGACATCACTGTCAACCTCAATCGCGGCAATGCCCGCG
The DNA here is from genome assembly GCA_023256835.1 of Pseudomonadales bacterium. Taxonomy (GTDB): domain Bacteria; phylum Pseudomonadota; class Gammaproteobacteria; order Pseudomonadales; family Pseudohongiellaceae; genus UBA5078. The sequence continues at coordinate 4,514 of JALREE010000029.1, forward strand.
AGATCGTCTGGACCTCGGACCTGTCGGAAGACTACGTCCGCATCAACGCCAGCTATCGCAGCTGAGTGCGGGGCGAGCCGGTGTCCGAACGTCTGCATGTCGCCGTCGGCGTGATCGAGGACACTGCCGGTCGCGTTCTGGTGGCCCTGCGTCCTGCCCGGGCGCATCAGGGCGGTCTGTGGGAATTCCCCGGGGGCAAGTGCGAGCCCGGGGAGTCCGTGCAGGCCGCGCTGACGCGGGAACTGCAGGAGGAACTGGGCATCACGCCGTTGCATTGCGTGCCGCTGTGTCGTATCCGCCATGATTATGCCGACCGTCAGGTCCTGCTCGATGTCTGGCGCGTGACGCGATTCAGCGGCACCCCGACAGGCCTGGAAGGCCAGCCTCTGCGCTGGATCGAGCCAGACTTGCTGGAACCTGCCGAGTTTCCCCAGGCCAATCGCGCCATCATCCGTCGCCTGCAGCTTCCGCCGCTGTTGCCCATCACCGGAGCGGCCGCGTCACCCGAGGAATTTCTCGAGCGCTTCACGCACCTGCTGACAGATGGCCACCGCGTGGTGCAGTTGCGGGCGCCCGAACTGCCGGTGGCGCAGTTTCACGCGCTGGCGCGCCGTTGCCTGAGCGTGGCCCGCGAGCATGGGGCTCGCCTGCTGCTCAATGCCGACTGCGATCTGCTGCATACCGTGCCCGCTGCCGGCATCCATCTGAATGCCCGCCGCTTGCAGGCCCTGCAGGCCCGCACACTGGAGGATTCCCAGCTGCTCGGGGCGTCCTGCCACTCGCTGGCGCAACTGCAAAGAGCCGAGGCGCTGGGGGCGGACTACGCGCTGTTGTCGCCTGTGCTGCCCACGCGTTCCCACCCCGGCCAGCCGGCCCTGGGCTGGGAGGCCTTCGAGGCCTGCGTCCGCGCCGTGGGCATTGCCGTCTATGCGCTGGGGGGGCTCACTGCCGCCGATCTCGACACCGCCCGTCGCCACGGCGCTCTGGGTGTCGCTGCGATTTCGGCCTTCTGGGGAGAGGGTATCTGAACGGTGGACAGCTCCGGCAGTGCTACGCTTGAAGAGCCAGGCGTTGCAGAGTGTGAGCCGATTCACCCATTTCTCATGTAATCGCCTGAATTTATTGGACTTGAGCGCATAATCCCGGTCACCCCGCAACCACCGGCAAGGACATCTCATGGCAAACAGCTTGATCAAGGCATTACAGTGTCTGGCAGTGGGAGTCTTGGCACTGGGCGGTCTCGCCCACGCCGAGCAGGCCATCCTGGTACAGGATGCCGTGCTGGTGGAAGCCAACCCCAACCCCGACGAGCCGGCGCTGCGCGCCACTTACATGACCAATGACGACTGGGCGGTCACCAGTCCGTCATTCATCGACGCGGCGGTCATGGTGTTCGACTTCGGCACTCAGCGCAGCGTCAGCCGGGCCGTGCTGAGTCTGCCTCTGGAGAATCTGTATCCGCGCGCTGGCATGGCCCCGCTGCGCGTTCATGCCTTCGCCGACGACGGCCGCATCGATCTGGCCGACTACAAGGCCGGTGGCTCGATCGCGGTGACTGAACTGGATGCCGTGGCGGCCTCGGGCGGCAATGCCACAGCGACGCTGACAGTCGACCTGACCGGCGCCGTGAATGCCATCCTCCCGACCAGCCGCTATGTCGGCATCCGCATCCAGAGCACCGCGGTGCCAGCCGATGTCACGTCCGGGTTTCCCGTCTGGACAGGCGTGAAGTTCCGGCCGCTCTACAGTCTGGAATTTGCCACCGGCACCCCGCCCGCACTGCCTGCCGACCGTCCGCGTTTCGATAGCTACACCCTGTCGGTGCCCCAGGCCTGAGTGCCCCGGGTGTGGGCTCCTACAATGTCGCGCTGGCCTTGCTCGACGCCGATGCCGGCGAGTTCGCGCTGAGTGCGGCCACCGACATCACGCCTCCCGGCAGCGTCAGCGGCACGGGTCGACAAGGCATGCAATTGCTGGATTGCAGCGCCTTCACCGTGCCGCCGGGCTCGCAGTCCCTGGTGCCCGGCGCCCCGGTTTTCGATTCGCGCACGGGCCTGCTCGACATTCCCTCGCTGCTGTATTCCGGCAAGGAATACGCCGTGCAGATGCAACTGGTGGCCGGCAGCAATCCCATGCGCTTGCGCTTGCAGTCTCTCGACGAGATCGCAACCGGCACGCCGGCACCGGCGCTCAGCATCGCTCAATTCGGCGGCAGTCTGACAATCCAGCCCACCCAGGACTTCCTGCCTCTGTGTCACGGCTGGGTGCTGATCGGCGACACCAGCCGCAATGCCTTCGTGGAGCGCAACGTGATCACGGGCGAAACCGGTGCCACCTACAAGTTGAACACCATTCCCGACGAGATGCTGCTCGATGCGGATGCGGGGCTGGTGTACTTCTCGACGCTGCCCGAGAGCGAGCGACTCTATATCCTCGATCTGGCTTCCGGGGCCTTCACCTACCGTCGGTTGCGCGAAGGCGGGCGCGACTTCATTCCCGTCGACATCGCGCTGGGAGAGAACGACAATCTGTTCGTGTTGCTCTACGACCCGCTGTACGAGCTGGAGGAGAATGGTCCTGCCGAGGCGGGCCTGTGGATGGGAATCTTCGATCCGGAGGGCGATCCGGTCACACCAGCCACGGCGCTGCTGGAGCCTCGGCGCATCGAATACGCTCCGGTGCGCCGCCATTTGTTCCTGGCCACCGAGTCCAACCTGGTCACCTTCGAATACAACCTGCTGACTCACGACCTTGTTTTTGTGGAGGGCACTGACATCGCGGTGGGCAGCGGCTGCACTGATTTCAGCATCTCCCCCGATGGCAACCGCCTGGCGTATTCCTGCCCGCAAGGCAATGAACGCACCCCCCATACGGCCATCGTCGACATGGACCCGCTGGAGTACTACAACACCGATGGCAAATGGATTCTGGAGAATGCCCCGGTGAGCGCGGTGTTTGACGAGTCCGGCGAGGTGCTGATCGCCACCGATGGCGCGAAACTCTACTTCTTCGACGTGCGTAGCCATCTGCTGCACAGCAGCTATGCGCTGGGGCTGGCGGAAGGGGGGACCGTGAACAAGATACGGCTGTCGCGCGATGGCGAGCTGGTGATGCTGCTGCAGAACGAACTGGGCGACAAGTCAGGCCGCATTCACTGGGTGCCGCTGCCTTCCTTCAATCCCTGAGCCGCGCCTCAACGCGGCTCGAGGTCTTCGTCATCTTCCTGCGGCAGTGATTCCCCCGGGATGCTGTGTCGCTCGCTCGCCCAGTCACCGAAATCGATCAGCTTGCAGCGCTGCGAGCAGAACGGACGCCAGGGGCTGTCCTGTGTCCATGGCACCCGCTTCATGCAAGTGGGGCAATTCACTTCAAGCACGCGTGCAGTCAAGGGCGTTCCTCCTTACCGATGTGTGGCAGCTGCCGCCGGTAGTCTGCATCCAATGCGCGTACGGCAGCCTCCAGTTCCGCCAGACTCCCCTCATTGAGAATCACGTCGTCGGCGCGCGCGCGGCGCTTCTCTCGACTCCACTGCGCGGCAAGCACCGCATCGACCGTCGCGGGCGCACTGCCATCGCGGCGCAGCACCCGGTCACGTTGCAGGGCAGTGTCGACATCGATCAGCAGCACGCGATCCACCAGCGTGTCCTGACCGGTTTCCAGCAGCAGCGGGCTGCTCAGGATCACATAGGGTACAGAGGGCCGGGCGACGGCCTCTGTCAGCCCTGCCTTGATGCGCTCCCGGATGAGGGGGTGCAACAGGGCTTCCAGCCACTGCCGTTCCTGCGGTTTCGCAAAGACGCGCTGGCGCAGCGCGGCGCGGTCCAGCTCGCCCGAGGGCTGCATGAGCTGCGCGCCGAAGTGCGCCGCAATCTGCTGCAGGGCCGCACTGCCCGGCATCACCACCTCCCGCGCAGCCACATCCGCATCGATGACGGGCACGCCCAGCTGTTCGAAGCAGGCCGCAGCCGCACTCTTGCCGCTGCCGATGCCCCCCGTCAGCCCGACGATCGGCGTCTTGCTGCGCGCCGGGCTCATGCTCAGGTCATCCACTGCAGGTACAGTCGCTGCAAGGCATCGCCCCACAGCAGGGCGATGCAGCCGGCACCGGCCAGATAGGGGCCGAACGGGATGGGGATATTGCGGTCGCGGCCCCGCAGCACCAGCAGGCTGATGCCGACGATGGCGCCGACCAGCGACGAGAGGATCACGATCAGCAGCAGACTCTGCCAGCCCATCCAGGCGCCGAGTGCAGCCAGCAGCTTGAAGTCGCCATAGCCCATGCCCTCCTTGCCGGTCAGCAGCTTGAAGGCCCAGTACAGCGACCACAGCGACAGATAGCCCAGAGTGGCGCCCAGCACCGCGTCGCCCGGACTGGCCAGGCCGACCGGCAGCAGCGTGTTCACCAGCAGGCCCAGCCAGAGCAGGGGCAGCGTGATGTTGTCGGGGAGCAGCTGATGGTCGAAGTCGATCATGGTCAGCGCGATGAGGCTCCAGGTGAAGACCAGCAGCGCCAGGGTCAGCAGGCTCGCGCCAAACTGCCAGGCCACCATGGCGCTGAGCAGTCCGGTGGCCGCTTCCACCAGCGGGTAGCGCAACGAGATGGCTGCCTTGCAGCTGGCACAGCGGCCACCGAGCAGGACATAGCTCAGGATCGGGATGTTCTGCCAGGCGCGTACCGGGGCATTGCACTGCGGGCAGTGGGAGTCGGGCTTGGCCAGGGTGAAGACCTTGTGCTGCGCCACCGGATCGGCCTTGCTGAACTTGTGCTCGTCCAGTTCCAGGAATTCGCAGCACTGCTGGCGCCACTCGCGCTGCAGCATCAGCGGCAGGCGGTAGATCACCACGTTGAGGAAGCTGCCGACGAGCAGCCCCAGGCCGGCTGTCAGCGCAATCAGGACAGCGGGCCGCTGCTGGATCAGTTCAATCAGGGTCATGGACACACTCGCAGGGTGGGGACGCGGCTCAGACCACCTGGCCGAGCTGGAAGATGGGCAGGTACATCGCGATCATCAGACCGCCGATCAGCGTGCCCAGCACCGACATGATGATCGGTTCCATGAGCGCGGTCAGGCCATCGACGGCATTGTCGACCTCGGCCTCGTAGTAGGTGGCGCACTTGTCCAGCATGGAATCCAGGGCGCCGGATTCCTCGCCGATGCCCACCATCTGCGTGATCATCACGGGAAAGAGCCCGGTGGTGCGGATGGCGAAGTTGAGCTGCTGTCCGGCGCTGATGTCGTCCTTGATGCGGCGTGTCGCGGTGGAGTAGACGATGTTGCCGGTGGCGCCGGCGACGGAATCAAGCGCATCGACCAGCGGTACCCCGGCGGCGAAGGTGGTGGACAGCGTGCGCGTGAAACGTGCGTAACAGGATTTCTCGACGATGGGGCCGATCACCGGCAGCTTGAGGGAGACGCGGTCGACGGCATTGGCGAACTCCTTCGAGCGCAGCCGCGCTTCCTTGAAGGCATAGCCGCCGATCACCAGCACGATCACCACCTTCCACCAGTGGGCGATGGCCAGGTCGGAGAGTCCGAGCACGAACAGCGTGAAGGCCGGCAGATCGGCCCCGAAACTGGAGAAGGTCTCGGCGAACTGCGGCACCACCTTGACCAGCAGGATGCCGGTGACCACGATGGCCACCACGACCACGGCGATCGGATAGTTCATGGCTTTCTTGATCTTGGCCTTCAGCGCTTCCGTCTTTTCCTTGTAGGTGGCGACGCGGTCGAGCATGGTTTCCAGGGCGCCCGATTGTTCGCCGGACTCCACCAGGTTGCAGAACAGTTCGTCAAAATAGCGCGGATGCTTGCGGATGGAATCGGCGAAGTTGTTGCCGGCGGCGACGTCATCGCGCACCGAACGCACCAATTCAGCCATGGACGGGTTTTCCAGACTGTCGCCGACGATCTCGAAGGACTGCACCAGCGGAATGCCGGCCTTCATCATGGTGGCGAGCTGGCGGCTGAAGATGGCGATGTCGCCCGGGGTGATGGCCTGCTTCTTCGGCCCGAACAGATCCTTCGGCTTGCGCTTGACCTTGGTGGCGATCACGCCCTGCTTGCGCAGCTGCGCCTTCACCAGTGCCTGGCTGGCCCCGGGCATCTCGCCCTTGGTCTTCTTGCCGTTCTTGTCCGTGCCCTGCCACAGATAGATCGTCTGATTAGACGTTGCCGGATTCGCCATGTTCGCCCTCGTGTATTGTGTGCTGCGCGCCTCAGATGACGCGGTTGGCTTCCTCGAGACTGGTCAGTCCTGCCGCCACCTTGCGCAGGGCGGCGTCCCGCAGACTGCCGAAGCCTTCGCGCCGGGCCTGGTCCGCGATCTGCAGCGCATTGCCGTCCTGCATGATAATACGCGCCAGTGCGTCCGTGACAGGAACCACTTCATAGATTCCCACGCGGCCCTTGTACCCCTCGTGACAGGCGTCACAACCGCGTGGCGCGAACAATTGCAGATCCGCCAGCGCGGCGGCGGAGAAGCCCGCCTCCAGCAGGGCGGATTCGGGCAGCTTCACCGGCTGCTTGCAGTGATTGCACAGACGTCGTGCCAGACGCTGGGCGATGATCAGCGAGACCGAGGTCGCCAGGTTGTAGGACGGCACGCCCATGTTGCGCAGGCGGGTCAGGGTCTCGGCCGCGCTGTTGGTGTGCAGGGTGGAGAGCACCAGATGGCCGGTCTGGGCCGCCTTGATCGCGATCTCGGCGGTCTCCAGATCGCGGATCTCGCCCACCATGATCACGTCCGGGTCCTGCCGCAGGAAGGCCCGCAGCGCACTGGCGAAAGTGAGGCCGATGCGGGGGTTCACGGCCACCTGATTGATGCCCTCGAGATTGATCTCCACGGGATCTTCCGCCGTGGAGATGTTGATCTCGCTGGTGTTCAGGATGTTGAGACCGGTGTAGAGAGACACCGTCTTGCCACTGCCCGTCGGGCCGGTGACCAGGATCATGCCCTGGCTCTGCTGCAGGGCGTGCAGATACATCTGCTTCTGCTCCGGTTCGTAGCCCAGGGCGTCGATGCCCATCTGGGCGCTGCTCGGATCCAGGATGCGCAGCACCAGCTTTTCGCCCCACAGCGTGGGCAGGGTGTTGACGCGAAAGTCCACCGCTCGCGTGCGCGAGAGCTTCATCTTGATGCGGCCGTCCTGGGGCAGGCGCCGCTCGGCGATGTCCATCTGCGCCATGATCTTGAGCCGCGAGGCGATGCGCGCGGCAAGCGCGAGTGGCGGCCGCGCGATCTCGCGCAGGATGCCGTCACTGCGCACGCGGATGCGGTAGGCCTTCTCGTAGGGCTCGACATGAATGTCCGAAGCCCCGCTGCGAATGGCATCCAGCAGCACCTTGTTGACGAAGCGCACGATGGGGGTCTCGTCCAGCGCACCGGTTTCAGCATCCGTGGCATTCTCGCCCTGTACCTCGATGTCGAGGGCGTCTAGGGCGGAGTCCTCCAGCAGGCTGTGCAGCGAGTCCCGGCCTTCGATCAGATCGATCAGCTGGTCAATGGCGGGCGACAGCTGGCTTTCGTCCACCAGGATCACATCGGTGGAAAGCCCGGTATGGAACTTGATCTCGTCGAAGGCGGTGATGTTGGTCGGGTCGGAAGCGGCCAGATACAGCCGGTTGGCACGCCGCAGCAGCGGCAGCATGCGGTGCTTGCGCAGCAGCTTGGTGTCGATCAGATCCCGCGGACAGTTCGACAGGTCGAAGGCGTGGAGATCAAGCAGGGGCGAACCGAACTCCTGTGACGCCGCCATGGCGATGTGCCGGCCCTCGGCCACCTGGTTCTTCACCAGGTGGGTGACGAACGGGATCTTGTCGCGCCGCGCCGCGCGCAGGGACTCTTCGGCCTGAGCTTCGGAGAGCAGGCCGTCGGTGACAAGTCGCTTGGCAAGGCCGCTGAGGGAGATGGTCATGGGTGGCGCTGGTTCGGGTTGCCGGTCTCTGGGTTGGTGCAGCGAGTATAGAGGATCGGCTGCGCGGCCGACAGGATGAGGTCCGGCAGCGGCACTGCGCCAGGCGCGGCAACTCAGCATGCAATCCTGTAGATTGCTGACACAAAAAGACATCAATGGACAAAAAATGTCAGTTCAAGGCTTGCGGACTTTGTGACGTGCTTGGCACTCGTCCTTTGCTCTGGTCAGTGAGTGTTTTTTAAACACTTTTGATTTCAATTGCTTACATATTGATCAATGGTCCGACAGCGGAACTGGCACGACAAATGAAACAGCTTGGTCAGTCCCTGCGCCCCGGATGGGCCTGTGCGGGAACTTGTCGAAATCCGAAAACGACTTCTAAACTCGTAAACAACGCCTAACAGGAGAACAACATGATCCAGGCCAAGAAAGTGCAACAAGGTTTCACGCTGATCGAACTGATGATCGTGGTTGCCATCATCGGCATCCTCGCCGCCGTCGCTCTGCCTGCCTACCAGACCTACACCCA
>JALREE010000041.1 GCA_023256835.1 Pseudomonadales bacterium
TGCCAGAACGGGCATTACCGCAATCAGCAGGTAGGCAGTGATCAGCCAGGTCCACACGAACAATGGCATCTTCATCAGAGTCATGCCGGGGGCGCGCATGTTGAGCACGGTGGCAATGATGTTGATGGAGCCCATGATCGACGAGGCACCCATTATGTGCACCGCGAAGATGAAGAAGGTTACCGTCTCAGGAGCGTAGGTCGTGGAAAGTGGAGCATAGAACGTCCAACCGAAGTTCGGTGCACCGGCATCCATGAACAGAGTCGCGGACAGCATCGCGAATGCGAAGGGCAGAATCCAGAAACTCCAGTTGTTCATTCGCGGCAGCGCCATGTCCGGTGCTCCGATCATCATCGGAATCATCCAGTTGGCAAGACCAACGAAGGCGGGCATGACCGCCCCGAACACCATGACGAGACCATGCATGGTCGTCATCTGGTTGAAGAAGTTGGGCTCCACCAGCTGGAGACCCGGCTGGAACAATTCTGCCCGGATAACCATGGCGAAGGTACCGCCGAGCAGGAACATGGCAAAACTGAACCACAGGTAGAGAGAGCCAATGTCCTTGTGGTTGGTGGTGTACAACCAACGCGTCAAGCCCTTGGCTGGACCGTGATGATGATCGTCGTGTGATGCGCTCATTTATTCTACTGTCCTCTACTGTGCTGCTTGAATGAGTGTATTCACTGCGGCTGGCTGCACGAGATCACCCGTCGCGTTGCCGAAGGAGTTGCGGATATAGGTCACGACGGCGGCCAGCTCGATTGGGTTCAGCTGGTTGCCAAACGCTTGCATGGCAGTACCGGGGACACCGTTGATCAGCAAGTTGATGTTGGCTTCGAGATCGCCATTCACGACATCACTGCCGGCGAGCGCGGGGAAGGCCGGGGGAAGCCCGGTGCCGCCTGCCTGATGGCAGGCCACGCAGTTGCGGGAGTAGACCTGCTCGCCCTGAGCGAGAGAGTCTTCCAAGGTGACGACGTTGTTCGCCATGGCGCGTGTGGTGCGAGCCTCTTCCTGCTTCTGGGCATACCAAGCGTCGTACTCTTCACGTTCCACCGCATGCACCACGACGGGCATGAAGCCGTGCTCGATGCCACAAAGCTCGGCGCACTGGCCGCGGTAAATGCCTGGTTCTTCCACAATCGCCCAGGTCTCGTTGATGAACCCAGGGATGGCGTCCTTCTTCACGGCGAAATCAGGTACCCACCATGCGTGAATCACGTCATTCGAGGTCACAAGGAAGCGGACTTTGGTGTTGATGGGGATGACCAGCGGGTTATCGACGTCGAGCAGGTAGGTCTCGTCTTTTGGCAACTGATTGTCAATCTGCTCACGCGGCGTGCTCAGTATGCTGAAGAAGGAGACTTCTTCCTCATCGGCATTCTGTCGCAAGTACTTGTATTCCCAGCGCCACTGATAGCCGACGACCTGGATATCGATCTCGGACTCAGAGGAGTCATAGGCTTCGGTCAGCACGCGTGTGGCCGGGATGGCCATGAGAATCAGAATCACGAACGGAATGATCGTCCAGATGATCTCGACCTTGGTGCTTTCGTGGAAAGTGGCGGAAACTGCGCCTTTCGACTTGCGGTGGTTGATGATGGACCAGAGCATAACGCCGAATACGACAACCCCGATGGCGACACACCACCAGAGAATCTGCATGTGCAGGTCGTAAGTGTCTCTACTGATTTGGGTCACGCCTTGGGGCATGTTCAGCTCCCAGGCCGCCTGAATCTGCGTGCTGAACAGAATTGTCGCGGCACCGATCAGGCTTAACCACAGCTTTGCTATAGGCAACATTCGCCGTGTCTCCATTGATTAGAAAAAGGCAGAGTTAAAGGTTTTGCTTTTGTTTTTTTGGCTCTCGCATGGAGCCAATAGCCAAGATCACAGCGACGATTGGTACCACGCCTGCCGAGTCACGGGGATTGCGACCCGGCGTCCATCTGTGTGGATTTTGGACAGGATTGTTCAATCGATACCGCATAAGGCGAACCGGATTCTACTTGGGAAACGCCAAGTTCTATGTTGATCCAGCTCAAGCTCATGCGGGTGTAATAGAAGCGCCGGTATTATAAGAAACCTAATTTCAAAATGCCAATCTGTATTCCTCCTCTTTCGACAACACTTTTACATATAGATCAAGCGCCTTAGCCGCGTAATTCGCCGCTTTGTCTCAACAATCCATCCTGCCGCAACAAGGCCTCGATCTGCGGCTCACGACCCATGAAATCCGTGAAGAGCTCCAGCGGGTCGGCACCACCGCCTCTGGACAGCAAGCGCTGCAGGAATCGCTCGCCGGTGGCGGGGTTGAAGACACCGGTATCAACGAAGCGCGAAAACACGTCGGCAGAGAGCACCTCGGCCCACTTGTAGCTGTAATACCCGGCCGCGTAGCCACCGGCAAAGATGTGCGAAAAGCTGTTCTGGAACCTGTTGAACGCGGGCACCGAATAGACAGAAGTCAGTGCTCGCACACGCTCCAAGGCTTGCTTCACATCCTCACGATCAATGGAAGAGGGGATCTGGTGAATATCGAAATCGAACATCGCGAATTCCAGCTGACGTACCATTTTCATGCCCCCCTGAAAATTGCGAGCCGCGAGCATCCGGGAAAGCAGACTCGCCGGCAGCGCCTCTGCGGTCTCGAAATGGCCCGAGATCAGCGCGATGGCTGCAGGCTCCCAGCACCAGTTTTCCATCAGCTGACTGGGCAGCTCAACGGCGTCCCAGGCGACCCCGTTGATGCCGGCGCTACGCAGATAGGTCTCGGCTGTCAGCATGTGGTGAAGGCCGTGCCCGAACTCATGAAACAATGTTGTCACTTCATTATGGGTCAGGAGGGCGGGCTTGCCTGCCGTTCCTGAAGCAAAGTTGCAGATAAGGTAGGCGACCGGAATCTGGAGAGTCCCGTCAGGAAGTTGCCGCCTGGAGCGGCATTCGGCCATCCAGGCGCCGGACTTCTTGCCTTC
>JALREE010000286.1 GCA_023256835.1 Pseudomonadales bacterium
CTGGGCGGAAAGCTTGGGCGCCACGGCGATCATGATGGCGTGGCGCAGGCGCTCGGGATAGCTGATGGACCAGCGCATCACCTGCATGCCGCCCAGACTGCCGCCGATCACCGCCGCCCATTGCGCGATGCCCAGGCGATCCATGAGTCGGGCCTGGCTGTTTACCCAGTCCCGGACCGTCACCACCGGGAAATCGGGGCCGTAGAACGTGCCCGTCTCGGGGTTGATGGACGTGGGGCCGGTGCTGCCCGCGCAGCCGCCCAGGTTGTTCAGGCACACCACGAAGAACTTGCTCGTGTCGATGGGTTTGCCCGGGCCGATGCAGTTGTCCCACCAGCCCGGCTTGGTGTCGGTGTCCTTGTGATAGCCGGCGGCATGATGATCGCCCGACAGCGCGTGACACACCAGGATGGCATTGGAGCGCGCGGCATTGAGCGTGCCGTAGGTTTCCACCATCAGGTCATAGGCGGCAATGCGCTTGCCGCTGCGCAGCACAAGCGGTTCGTCGAAGTGCAGGCATTGCGGCGTGACGAGGCCGACGGAATTTTCGGGGAAGGGGCTGGGCATGTCAGTGTCTGGGGCGATCCTGCGTCGTGGTCAGCGCGGCAGGCGCCCGCAGCGCGAGGCCTGCGGGCAGATCCTGCGGCTGCGCGATCATGACGCGCTTCTGCCGGCTGTTGTCTCCACTCATGATGTGAACCCTGTCCTGGGGCACCTTGAACTGCCTTGCCAGGAACTTTATCAGATGCTGGTTGGCCTTGCCGTCCACCGGCGCGGCGGTGATGCGGATCTTCAGGCGCCCGTCCACCACCTCGGCGAAACCGTCCTGGGCGGCGCGCGGCTGCAGGCGGCACAGCAGGATCAGCGCATCGTCCTGCCAGCTGTACCAGGCTGCCGTGTCATCCGTCACCGCGTTCAGATTCCCAGCACCACACGCGCGTTCACCCCCACCGGGTCGATGAACAGCATGCGGATGATCTGCAGGCCGAGAAACACGAAGATCGGCGACAGGTCCAGTCCGCCCATGGACGGCAGCAGACGGCGGAACGGTTCCATGACCGGCTCGGTGAGCTGACGCACCAGCATCAGGGCCGGATGCCCGCTGTAGGGCGCGATGAAGCTGGCGATGATGGAGATCATCATGGCCCAGAAATAGATGTTGAGGATGAAGGACAAAAGGCCCACGACAGACCAGGTGATGACGAGGCCGGCGCCGGGCACCGCGAAGCCGCTGGTGGTGATCAGCAGGAAGGTGCAGACGCACTGCGCCACCAGGGCCAGGATCAGCGAGGCGAAGTCGAGCCCGCGATACCCCGGAATGACGCGGCGGAAGGCACGCACGGCCGGGTCCGTCACCCGCACTATGGCCTGGGTGAAGGGGTTGTAGAAGTCGGCCCGCGCCACCTGCAGCATGAAGCGCAGCAGCACGGCCAGCACATAAAGGCCGCCCAGTGTGTTGACCAGAAGATAAGCGACGTTGCCGAAAGCACCCATAGATCTCTCTCACCAGTGATTGTGTGTCAGCCTGCCAGTTCCACGGAACGCTTCTGCGCGGCGAACAGCGCCTGTTCTACCACGGCGCGAAAGTCGGCGCTCTCGAAACTGCGGATGGCGGCCTCGGTGGTGCCGTTGGGCGAGGTCACGCGGCGGCGCAGCTCGTCCGGAGCCACATCACTGCCGCTGGCCAGTTTCGCGGCCCCCAGGGCGGTCTGCAGGGTCAGCTGCCGCGCCAGTTCGGGCGCGAGGCCCATGCGCACGCCGGCCTGTTCCATGGCTTCCATCAGCAGGAAGAAATAGGCGGGGCCACTGCCGGAGAGCGCCGTGACGGCGTTGATGTCGTCTTCACTGGCCAGCCAGACACTCACGCCCACGGCGGCCAGGATGGCTTCGGCCAGGGCGGCCTGGGCCGGGCTGGTATGGGCATTCGCATAGAGCCCCGTGGCGCCTTCGAGCACCAGTGCCGGGGTGTTGGGCATGCAGCGCACGATGGCGCGTTCGTTGCCGAGCCAGGCCTGCAGACTGCGCAGCGGGATGCCGGCAGCGATGGAGATGATGAGCGCACCGCTCTGGAGTGACGGGCGCAGGGCCGCACAGACCTCGGCCATGCGCTCGACCTGGCCGATGTTCGTGACGGGCATGATCCCGGGGATGACGGGCTTGTCGACGCCGAGCGCGGCGAGTTCGTCGACCATGCGGTGGTAGTGCTCCGCCTCGAAGAAGAACTGGGT
>JALREE010000043.1 GCA_023256835.1 Pseudomonadales bacterium
TGGCCTGCATTGCCCTGCCCAACGCCCACAGTGTGGCGTTGCACGAGAAATTCGGCATGCGCAAGGTGGCCCACTTCGCGGAAGTGGGCTACAAGTTCGGACAATGGCTGGATGTCGGGTACTGGCAGCGCAATCTGGACGGTGACGTCTATTGATCGCGCTGCCTGCAGGCCATCAGTTCTCGACCAGATCACCGTTCTGAATGGCGAGCTGGAAACGCAGACGAGCGTTGTCGAGATTGCGCTCGGTGTCCTGCAGGAAGCGGGCGCGCACGTCGAAGTTGCCGTTGAGGATCAGCTCGTTGCCGATGCGCACTGCCGTGCGGGGGTCACCCCGGGCAACCAGATTGCCGTTGGCCAGGCCCAGCGAGCAGTGGCCGCCGCCGAAGGGCACGTAACGGTTGTTGCCGTTCTCGCCCGTGGCCGCAACGAAGGCTTCCTGATTGGTGAGGCTGGAGAAGCACCAGCTCACGCCCTTGAGCTCGGCCTTGAAGGCATTGCAGTCGGCAACGGCAATGGTGTGTTCGTCATAGGCCGCCACCGGATCGTAGGCGATGACCTGACCGTCCTGCATGCGCGAGAAGGCAATGCCGTTGTTGTTGATGTAGACCGGGATGGCTTCGGCGGCGCTGGCGACAGAGGCAAACCCACTGACCAGACTCAGACCGCAGAAGGCGGTGACACGAGCGAGTGCTTTCATGGAACATTCCTTCTTGTTGTTCTTGCGTGAGCGTTGAGAGAGTATCAGGCAAAGACCCTGTTCGGGATGCGGGGATTCTAGACCTGCTCCCGAGCCGATTGCCATGACTTTGACGAATGGAAACATAAAATTGCAAACACGCTCCCCCTGCCTTTCCCTGCGCCCGGCACTTGCGGCCGCCCTTCTGCCCCTTTTGCTGCTGCTGCAGGAACCGGTCTTCGCCGATGTCTCGCGTATCGAGATTCATGAGCGCGAACTGCTCGACACCCAGGACTCCGCAGTGCAGTACGAGGCCATTACCGGGCTGCTGCATTTCACACTCGATCCGCAGGCGGCCGGCAACCGGAAGATCGTCGATCTGACGCTCGCACCGACCAATGCCCAGGGCCTTGTCGAATACAGCACCGACTTCCGTCTGCTGGTGCCGCGCGACGGACCGCTCGGCGACACCCTGCTCTATCAGGTGAACAATCGAGGCCGCAGCTCCCTGCCGCCCGATCAGTCACTGCAGCACCCCCTGAGCACACGGGGCTACACCTTCATCAGTACGGGCTGGATTGCCGAGCTGGAGGCCGGTGAGGAAAGCCTGCGTCTGCACGCCCCCGTGATTGGCGACGCGAACTCGCCGGTCACGGGGCAGGTGCGCTACGAGGTGTACGTGAACGCGCCGGCCTCAGAGGCCTCCATCGCGGGTGCAGCGCATCTTGCCTATCGACCCACGGCCGCAGGCCTGCGCGACGCCACGCTCACCCGACGCTTGAATCAGGCGGACCCGCGCGAGCCTGTGCCGCGCGAGGACTTCAGCCTGCGCGTCGAGGAAGTGCCGGACAGCGAGCAGGTCCGCATCACCTTGAGCGTGGCCGGCGGTCTGGTGCCGGGCATGCTTTACGAATTGATCTACGAGGCGCAGGACCCGGTGCTTGCCGGCGCCGGGCTGGCCGGCATTCGCGATGTGATCGCTCTGTTGCGACATGGCACGGCGGACGTGTCGCTGAGCGCCACACTGGAAGAACTGCAACTGCCTGCGCTCGCCCATACCGTCGCCTGGGGCAATTCCCAGAGCGGCCGCTTGCTGCGCCAGTTCCTGTATCAGGGGTTCAACGAGGATCTTCAGGGCCGACGAGTGTTCGACGGCGTGCTGCCAGTCATCGCCGGTGGCGGTTTCGGCATGTTCAATCTGCGTTTTGCCATGCCCACCAGCACCAATGGCCAGCATGAATACCATCTGTTCCCGAATGACCATTTCCCCTTCACCTATGGCGATAGCGTGGACCCCTTCACCGGCCGCACCGATGGCATCCTGAAACGGGCACGCGCAAGCGGCACCGAGC
Organism: Pseudomonadales bacterium; assembly: GCA_023256835.1. GTDB lineage: Bacteria > Pseudomonadota > Gammaproteobacteria > Pseudomonadales > Pseudohongiellaceae > UBA5078. Next base: position 2,031 of record JALREE010000043.1, read on the forward strand.
CACGGCTGATGCACGTGCAGACATCCAATGAATACTGGATACGCGCAGGCTCACTGGCGCATACCGACCCGCTGGGCGAGCAGGATGCGCAGATTCCGGACAATGTGCGCTTCTACACCATTGGCGGCTCCGCCCACGGCTCAGGATCGGGCCGCCCCGGCGCCGCTGGCGCCGGCCAATTGCCAGCCAATCCCAATCTCTGGTCGCCCATCGCGGATTCCCTGCTGGCCCGCTTGGTCGACTGGGTGCGAACCGACTCTCTGCCGCCGCCAAGCCGCTACCCACGCATCGCTGATGGCTCGCTCGTGCCTTCGCACCTGCCCGACGGCCGCATCAATCCGGCGGCGTGGAATCCGTTGCCAGGCATTGCGCATCCGAAGGCGATGTATCAGGTGGGACATGCGGACTTCGGACCGCGCTTTCTCGAGCAGGGCATCGTCGATCAACATCCTGTCTCTGCGCAGGCCTGGTATGGAGCACGGGTTCCGGCCGTCAATGCTGACAACAATGACTCGGCAGCCAGCACCGTGCTGCCGCCATTGACTGTCGTGCCACTGGGCACCTTCGTGCCGTGGAATCTGCGCAGCGCCGCCAGCGGCGCGGACACCGAACTGCTGCGCCTTTCCGGCGGCTATCTGCCATTTGCAGCCAGTGCGCAGGAGGCTGCCGCCGCGGAAGACCCTCGCGCGCCAGCCAGCAGCCGCTACCCAAGCGCTCAGGACTACCTGCAAACCTACACGCGGGCAACCGACGAACTGATCATGGAAGGATTTCTGCTGCCGGAATTTCGCGAGGCACTGCTGGAAATTGCCCGCGAGAATGCAGCACGGCTGCCTTGATCGACGCGGGCAATGTCGGAAGCTGAACAGCGCCGCTCAGAGGGAACGCGCGGGCGCGTCGATGCGGTAGAAGGCGGTGGACACGAGCCCCGCGCCACCACTGCGTTCCTCGACATGGGAGAGATACCCGCCGAGCTTTTCCAGCGCGCGCCGCGAGCGCAGATTATCCACGCCGATATGGAACCAGACAGTGTCCACCCAGTGCCATGCATGCTGGAGCAGCAACTGCTTCATTTCCTGATTGGCCGGCCCGCCCCACCATGCCCGGGTCAGGAACGTGAAACCCACGGCGATGCTGCGTTCCTGTGGCTGCCAGTCGTAG
>JALREE010000066.1 GCA_023256835.1 Pseudomonadales bacterium
GCCATGTCCATGTTGCCGTTCCAGCCCAGATAGCCCATGGCGCCGCCGTAGATGCCGCGCTTGACAGGCTCCAGCTCGTCGATGATCTCCATGGCGCGCACCTTGGGCGCCCCGCTGAGCGTGCCCACCGGCAGCGTGGCCTTAAGCACGTCCAGCGCCGTCTTGTCGGCACGCATCACGCTCTCGACGATGGAGGCGATGTGCATGACGTGGGAATAGCGTTCCACGAACATCTTGCGCGGCACGGTCACGCTGCCTGTCTCGGACACCCGACCGGAGTCGTTGCGGCTGAGATCGATCAGCATCAGATGCTCGGCGATCTCCTTGGCGTCGGCCAGCAGCTCCTGCTCCAGGGCCAGGTCTTCTTCTTCGGTCCTGCCGCGCTTGCGCGTGCCGGCCAGCGGCCGCACCGTGATTCTGCCCTCTTCCACCCGCGCCAGGATCTCGGGCGAGGCGCTGACGATGTGGTGGTCGCCCATGTTGAAGAACACCATGTAGGGCGAGGGATTGGTGAAGCGCAGCGCGCGGTAGACATTCATCGGATCGCCCGTGAACGGCACCGACATGCGCTGGGCGATCACCACCTGCATGACATCGCCGGCCAGGATGTAGTCCTTGATGCGCTCCACCGCGCGCTCGAAGTCGGCCTGCTCGAAGCGGCACTTGAAATCGGTTTCCTGCACCTGCTGCGGTGCGCTTTGCAGCGGCAGCGGCACACTCTTGCGCAGCCCCGCTTCGAGGGCGTCCAGGCGCTTCTGCCCGTCTTCCCAGGCGTCGGGCCAGGACGGGTCGACATTGACGATCAGCGAGAGCGTGCCGCGCAGATTGTCGAACACCACCACTTCCTCGGACACCAGCAGCAGGATGTCGGGCGTGCCGATCTCGTCTTCGCCAGGCGCGGCACCCAGACTCGGCTCGACATAGCGCACCGTGTCATAGGCAAAGTAACCGACCAGTCCACCATTGAAGCGCTGCGTGCCTTGCAGGGGGGCCACACGGTAGCGGGACTTGAAATCCTCGACGAACAGGAAGGGGTCGTCGCACTCCAGGCTCTCGACCACGGCGCCGTCGGTCTCGACGGTGATCTGCTGGCCGCGCACGCGCAGCACGGTGCGGCAGGGCAGCCCGATGATGGAATAGCGCCCCCATTTCTCGCCACCCTGCACGGACTCGAAGAAATAGGTGTGCAGCCCGCGCCCGAGCTTCAGATAGGTGCTGAGCGGGGTCTCGAGATCGGCCAGCACCTGGCGGACCAGAGGAATGCGGTTATAGCCCTGCGCGGCAAGCGCGGCGAATTCTTGTGAGGTCATGGCGGCGTGCACGGCGTCAGTGGTTGATGGGAGTGTGGCCGAGTTCGGCGCGCATGGCGGCGATCGTGGCGGCGTAATCGTCGGTGTTGAAGATGGCGGATCCGGCGACAAACATGTCGGCGCCCGCACGGGCGATCTCTGCGATGTTCTGCACGGTCACGCCGCCATCCACTTCGAGCCGGATCGGGTAATGACTGTCATCGATCAGCTTGCGCACCTGGGCCAGCTTGCGCAGCGTGGACGGAATGAATTTCTGCCCGCCGAAGCCCGGGTTCACCGACATCAACAGGATCACGTCGAGCTTGTCCATGAGGTACTGCAGGCAGTCGAGCGAACTGGCCGGATTGAACACCAGGCCGGCCTGACAGCCCAGATCGCGGATCAGCTGCAGCGAGCGATCGACGTGATGGGTGGCCTCGGGGTGAAAGGTGATGATGCTAGCGCCGGCCTTGGCGAAGTCCTGGATCATCTGGTCCACCGGGCTGACCATCAGGTGCACGTCGATGGGCGCCTTGACGCCGTAGTTGCGCAGGGCCTTGCAGACCATGGGGCCGATGGTGAGATTGGGCACGTAGTGATTGTCCATGACGTCGAAGTGAATGACGTCGGCACCGGCGGCGAGCACGGCGTCCACTTCCTCTCCGAGCCGCGCGAAATCCGCGGACAGGATCGAGGGGGCGATCAGGTATTTCATCATCGGAACAGACCTGTGGTTGGCGAGTTGGGCGGCATTTTACAGGGAAAGCGCGGCAGTGCAGCAAATGTTTGGGAGGATCACCCCCCACGCAACAGGACATCCAGCTCCTGCAAACGCTGCGGCGTGCCGATATCGAACCAGCGACCGGTGTACAGCTCGCCGGCCACCCGCCCCGCCGCAATGGCCGCATCCAGCACCGGGCGCAGCGGCAGGGGGTCTGCCACCAGGCCCGCGAACAGCGCCGGGTGCATCACGCTGATGCCGCTGTAGGTGCAACCCGGGCCGCAGTCCGCAGCCGCACGCAGCCGCAAGCGACCCGCGCCATCCAGCGCGAAATCTCCCGTCGGGTGGTGGGGCGGATTCGGCACCATCACCAACCGCGCCAGGGTGTCACGGCCATCCACGGGCTGCAGCCGGGCAAGGTCGTAGTCCGTCCAGATGTCCCCGCTCACCACCGCGAAGGCCTCGTCGCCCAGCAGCGGCAGAGCCTTGACGATGCCGCCGGCCGTCTCCAGCCGGACCGACTCGCGGGACCAGGCGATCCGCACACCGTAGCGACTGCCATCGCCCAGCGCCTCTTCCAGGCGCTCGCCCAGATGGAAATGGTTGATGACGACATCGCGGATGCCCGCCTGCGCCAGATTGCGCAGATGGTATTCGATGAGCGCACTGCCCCCCGCCTGCAGCAGCGGCTTGGGCAGATGATCAGTCAGGGGTCGCATGCGCGTGCCCAGCCCCGCCGCCAGAATGATCGCTCTCATGCCACGCTTTCCGGCAGTGCGAAGGCCTGCAGCAGCGGATGCGCCAGCGGCAGCACACGGTTCTGGAACCAGTGATTGAAATCGGCCATCTCGGGGTGGCGCGCCGCCACCCGCAGCACATAGTCGATCACCAGCGGCACATCGGCCATGTAGCGCGGCTTGCCGTCGCGCAGATTCAGCCGGCAGAAGATGCCGATCACCTTGATGTGACGCTGCAGGCCCATCAAGTCGAAGTCGCGCAGGAAGGCGGCGTCGGCACTGGCATCGCCCGCTGGCAGGATGCCGCGCGCCACGGCCAGTCGACGGAACTGCAGCGCCCAGTTTTCCACGCGCGCGTCGGGCCACACGATGTAGCAGTCGCGCAGCAGCGAGACCAGATCGTAGGTGCAGGGACCGAACACGGCGTCCTGGAAGTCGATGACTCCCGGGCCGCGCGCCGGATCATCGGCCAGGATCATCAGATTGCGCGAATGGTAATCGCGGTGCACGCAGACCTGGGGCTGGGCCAGGGCGGCATCCTCGAGGAAGGTCCAGGTGCATTCCAGCAGGGCGCGTTCCCCGGCATCGAGCGTGAGGCCCAGGAAGCGTTCGCAGAACCAGTGATCGAACAGCGCCAGCTCGGTGCGCAGCAGCTGCCGGCTGTAAGGGGGCAGATCGCTGCCATTGCCGCGCGCCTGCAGCTCGATGAGCGCCTGCATGGCCGCGCCGTAGAGCGCATCGACGCCGCTCGCGCTCTGCAGTGCAGGCAGGTAGAGCGCGTCGCCGAAGTCCTCCAGCAGCATGAAGCCCTGCTCGAAGTCGGCGCGCAGCACACGCGGCGTCTGCATGCCCGCGGCACGGAACAACTGCGCAACCCGCACGAAGCGTCGACAATCCTCGTGGGCCGGCGGGGCATCCACCAAAATGAAGCGCGAGGCCTGCAGCAGCGTCTGCCAGTGCGGCTCCACACTGCCTGGCGCCGCAGGCAGCACGATGCGGAAATAGCGCCGGAAACTGGCGTCCCCCGACACGGTGTGCACACAGCCCTCAGGCAGCCCTTTCCCAGCCATTTCCTGCAGACACTGACGCGCCCAGGCGGCCAGTGCGTCCCTTCGTTGATCCATTGCCCGCGCGCTCCGCAGTGTTTCTATCCGCAGGCCGATCAATTACCATGCCGACCTGATTTCCCAGCCATTCTATTGGATTGCCTGCGACAATGCAGTTTCGAAAAAACCCTTTGTGCTCCCGCATTTCCCTGCTTCTTGCCACCGGCACCCTTCTCGCGGCCCACGCGCCGGCGAGCCTTGCCCAGAGCGTGGCGGACGGGGGACAGTGGACCTGTCAGGCCGACGCCGCAGGCAACTGGCAGTGCAGCGAGAACCCGGCCGCGAGCCGCAGCACGGTGAACGCCGGCGTGGTGGTCACGCGCGGGGAGCGCCCGGTGGCCGGCCAGCGCAGCGGCGCATCGACCACGCAGAGCACCCGCGACGCAGGCAACCATCAAGCCGAGAGCGACTGGGTGCCCGTGGAGCAGATGACCGCGGCCCAGCGTGCGAGCCTGCCTGCCAACTGCTGCGGCGCCTTCATTGAGCCGGCCCGCACCGGTCTGGACGGCCAGCCGCTGGACGCCAGCGCTGACCCGGCCACGTCGCCCACCTTGTTCACTGCCCCGGGCGCCATCGACCAGGACACGGACCAGCGCGTCAACATCGACGGCGCCGTCAGCATCCAGCAGGGCAATCGCACCATCCGCAATTCCGCCGCGACGCAGATCGACCAGCAGGCCGACACCATCACGCTGACCGGTGACGTGGAATTCCGCGAGCCCGGCGTGCTGCTCACCGGCAGCGGGGCCTTCATCGACCAGGGCAACAGCCAGAACCGCATCGACGGCGCGTCCTATGTGCTGCACGACTACGGCGTGCACGGCGCGGCCAGCGTGATCGTCTATGACAGTGCCGGCGAGGTGCTGGCCATCGAGAACGGCGAGTTCAGCCGCTGCGAGCCGGGCAACGAATTCTGGACGCTGAGCTCCGAGCGCATGCGTCTGGACACAGCCGCCGGCATCGGCACGGCCGCGGGCGTGACCCTGCGCATCAAGGATGTGCCGGTGTTCCACTACCCCTTCACGGTGCCCTTCCCGCTGGGCGATCAGCGCGTGTCCGGCTTTCTGGCCCCGAGCATCGGCTCGACCAGCGATGGCGGGGCCGACATCGCCCTGCCCTATTACCTGAACCTGGCCCCGCATTACGACGCCACGCTCACGCCGCGCCTGATCGCCGACCGCGGCGTGATGGCGAGCGGCGAATTCCGCTACCTGGCCGACTGGTCCATGAACACCCTGAGCGCCGCGCTGCTGCCGGGCGACAAGCGCTTCGATGCCGCCACCGCCGGCATCCCGGGCTCGAACTCGCCGGCCCGGGAGGACCGCTGGTTCGTGGGCCTGCAGCACAACGGCCAGCTGGGCGAGCGCCTGTCCACGGCCATCAATTACGAAGCCGTCAGTGACGATCGCTATTTCCGCGACCTGGGGTCGAGCGGCCTCACGGTGTCGAGCCGCACCCATCTGCAGCGCAATGGCGCGCTCAATTACCGTGCCGAACACTGGTACGCCGGCACCCGCGTGCAGCGCATCGACATCATCGATCCGTACATCTCGGCCAGCGACCTCAACATCCCCTTCGACCGTCTGCCGGAACTCACCCTCGGCGCGGCGCACAACCTGGGCGGCCTGCAGTTGAAGGTGGACGCCAGCCATGTCCGCTTCGAGCGCAGCCTGAGCCGCAGCGGCCTGACCCAGGCCCAGATCGATGCGGGCGCCCTGGTCACCGGCAGCCGCCTGCACGTGGAACCGGAGATCAGCTGGCCGCTGCGCCGTGAGGCCGGCTTCTTCGTGCCCACGGCCCGCTATCGCTACACGCAGTGGGATCTCGAACAGCAGGCCGTGGGCACGCTGGCGCAGCCCGATCGCGGCCTCGGCCTGTTCAGCCTCGACACCGGCCTGATCTTCGAGCGCCCGCTGGCCGGCGGCAACGGTGCCATCCAGACCCTGGAACCGCGGCTGTTCTATCTGTACAGCGAGCAGGAGGATCAGTCCCTGCTGCCCACCTTCGACAGCGCCCAGGTCAACTTCAACTACGGCCAGCTGTTCCGGCATGACCGCTTCAGCGGCCTGGACCGCATCGGCGATGCCGACCAGCTGAGCCTGGCGGTGACCTCGCGCTTAATCAGCGCCAGCGGCGAGGAACGTGCCCGCCTCAGCCTGGGCCAGATCCTGCATTTCGAGGATCGCCTCGTGGCGCTCGACAGCCCGCTGCAGCAGTGGGTCACCCTGCAGCCGCGCAACACCGACCGCTCTGCCCTGGTGGCCGAAGGCACTGCACTGCTGAGCGAGCAGTGGCGTGTCGCCAGTGACGTGCAGTGGAACGAGGAGCAGCAGGACATCGACGAGGGCTCGCTCTCCCTGCGCTACATGGGCGACGAGAGCCATATCCTCAACATCGGCTACCGTTTCCGCCGCCTTGTGGACCTCTACGGTCCGGTGCCCGCAGGGCTCGATCCGCGCATCAAGCAGAGCGATGTCTCGGGCGTCTGGCCCCTGAACAATAATTGGCGTTTGCTGGGTCGATGGCACTATGATCACAGCAACAGCCGCAATCTGGACACCTTCGCGGGTGTCGAGTACAGCAACTGCTGCGCCACCATCCGCCTGGTTGCCCGCGAGTGGATCGACGACGACGAATTCTTCCTTCTGCGCGATGACACCGACACGGGCGTGTTCTTCCAGGTCACCCTCAACGGGCTGGGCAATGTCAGCGGCGGCGGTATCAGCCGAATGCTCAGTGACGGCATCCTGGGCTTCAAGGAGTACGGAACCAATGATTAAGACTTTCTGCGTGCGCGTCATGGCGCTGGTGCTGATGCTGACGGCGGGCTCGGCCCTGGCCCAGCGGCAGGTGCTGGACAAGGTCGTCGCCATCGTCGACGAAGGCGTGGTGCTGCAGAGCGAACTCACCCTGCGCATGGATGAAGCGCGGCAGCAGATGCAGGCCGGCGGCCAGCCCGTGCCCCCGCCCAACGTGCTGCGCGAACAGGCTCTGGAATCCCTCATCGTGGAAAATCTGCAGATGCAGCTGATCGAGCGCATGGGCATCCGCTATGACGACGACACCGTGAACGGCGTCATGCAGACGCTGGCGCAGCAGAACAACCTGAGCTTTGACGATTATGTCGCCACGCTCGAGGCCGCCGGTCGCTACACCATCACCCGGGAGCAGATCCGCAAGGAACTCTCAATGCGCGACCTGCAGCGCGGCATGGTCAACCGACGCATCAACATCACCGATCAGGAGATCGACAATTTCCTCAACTCCGAGATGGGCCGCGTCACCATGGCACCGGACTACCTGGTGGACCAGACGCTCATCCCCGTGGGCGAGGACGATTCCCCCGAGCTGATCGCCGCCAAGGAGGCCTTCGCGCAGCAGATGTTCGACGCCATCCAGGCCGGCACCGACTTCGTGCAGGCCCGCACCATTGCCCAGCGTGGCGCGGCCACGACCCCGCCCTCGGCCTATCCGGCCACGGGGGGTGAACTCGGCTGGCGCAAGGCCGAGGCCCTGCCCACCTTGTTCGTCGACATCGTGCCGGGCATGAAGGCCAATGAAGTGCGTGGCCCCATCCGCAGCCCGAGCGGATTCCACCTGGTGAAGCTGGTGTCCGTGCAGGGCGACATCCAGAGCATGGTGAACCAGACCCGCGCGCGTCACATCCTGATCACGCCCAACGAGATCCGCACCGAAGAGCAGGCTGAAACCCTGATCCGCGCCCTGCACGCCCGCATCAAGGCCGGCGAGGATTTCGGCGACATCGCCAGGCAGAACTCCGACGACTCCGCGTCCGTCGTGGCGGGCGGCGACATGGGCTGGGCCGCCGAGGGCGGCATGCCGCCGGACTTCGAGGCGCAGATCAAGGATCTTCCCATCGGCCAGCTGAGCGAGCCCTTCCGCACCAGCTTCGGCTGGCATGTGGCCGAGGTCATGGAACGCCGGGTGCAGGACATGAGCCGCGAGTTCAGCCGGCAGCAGGCGGAAAACGCCCTGCGTGAGCGCAAGTTCGAGGTCGAACTGCAGAACTGGCTGGTGGAAATCCGCGAAAAGGCCTACGTCAAGATCAGCCCTCCATGAGTGGCACGCCCCACGTGATCGAACGCATCGTCATCACCGCCGGCGAGCCTGCCGGCATCGGCCCCGATCTGTGCATACAACTGGCGCAGCAGGCCGACACCACCCTCGAGCGCGTGGTGATTGCCGACCCGCAGCTGCTGCAGGAGCGCGCACACCTGCTCGGCCTGCCGCTGCAACTGCTGCCCTTCACGCCGGAAATTGCTCCAGCGGCCTCGGCCGCCGGCACCCTGCGCGTGCTGCCCGTGAGCCTGCGTGCCCCGGTGCAGGCCGGCGTGCTGAACCCGGCCAATTCTCCCTATGTGCTCGACACACTGCGCGCTGCGGTGCAGGCCTGCCGCTCGGGTCAGGCAGCGGCCATGGTGACTGCGCCGGTGCACAAGGGCGTGATCAACGAAGCCGGCATTCCGTTCACCGGCCACACGGAATTCCTGGCAGAGGAATGCGGCGTCGATCTCACGGTGATGATGCTGGCCACCGAAGGCCTGCGCGTGGCACTCGTGACCACCCATCTGCCGCTCGCCCAGGTGGCGTCGGCCATCACCGCGCCGCTGCTGGAACGCATCCTGCGCATCCTTGATGGCGATCTGCGCAGCCGCTTCGGCATCGCGCGCCCCGCGATCCTCGTCTGCGGCCTCAACCCCCACGCCGGGGAAGGCGGCCACCTGGGCACCGAGGAGCGCGACATCATCGAGCCGGTGCTGGAAGCGCTGCGCGCCGAGGGCATGCACTTGCTGGGGCCGCTGCCCGCTGACACGCTGTTCACTGCCAAGTATCTGGCCCACGCCGATGCCGTGCTGTCGATGTACCACGATCAAGGCCTGCCCGTGCTCAAGTACAAGGGCTTCGGCAATGCCAGCAACATCACCCTGGGGCTGCCGATCATCCGCACCTCGGTGGATCACGGCACGGCGCTGGACCTGGCCGGCACGGGCAAGGCGCAGATCGGCTCGCTGGTGGAGGCCATCGCCGTGGCGCGGCTGATGGCGGGGTTCGCCCATGACTGACTCGCCCCGCACTGCGCGCCCGCGCGGCCCCGATCTGCAGAAGGACGGCTTTCACCACCAGGCCCGCAAGCGCTTCGGGCAGAATTTCCTGCACGATCAGAACATCATCGGGCGCATCATCCGCGCCATCGCCCCGCAAGCCAGCGATCATCTGGTGGAGATCGGCCCCGGTCAGGGCGCGCTCACGCGGCATTTGCTGCAGGACTGCGGCCATCTGGACGCGGTGGAGCTGGACCGCGATCTGGCGGCGTATCTGCAGAGCACGCTCGGGGCGGACCCGCGCTTCGCCCTGCACGAAGGCGATGTGCTGAAATTCGACCTGCGCTCCCTGCTGCCGCAG
>JALREE010000048.1 GCA_023256835.1 Pseudomonadales bacterium
AAGAACTTGGCGAAATCGAAGCCGCTGAGGTCGGCATGGAGCGTGATGGCGCTGACAAGCAGCGTCGCGCCGGTCAGGCGCAGGGCCGTCTTCGGCGGGGTCAGGAAGAAGGCCGCGATGAGCACCGGGTAGAGGAAATACAGGTCGCGCGGCCCCAGAAAGTAGAGATTCGTCGTCATGCCCGCCAAGGACAGCAGGGCGATGCAGAGTCCCGGCACCTCCGTGCGGCGCGTGCGCCAGACATAGGCGAAGATCAGCGAGGAGCCGATTACGCCGATGCTGTCCACCAGAGCCACTGCCCAGTCGCCCATGCTGAAACGCATGACGGCAAACGGCAGCAATCCGATCACCGACACCAGGGAAAGGACGAGGACGATGACCTCTTCGGAGGTTCTTCTTTGCATGGGCACGGCCACGTGGAAATTGACGGGGCCGATCTTAACAGGATTTGCACAAATTCCCACCGTGTAGGAAATTTGCCATATCAAGGCGCATTGCGCTGCTGCATGCGGTTCATGCGTTCGGTTTCAAGCTCGCGGAACCGGGCCATCTGTTCCGCCGTCAGCACGGGTGTCAGCAGAGCCTCGGCCTGTGCCTGCATCTGCGCGCGGCGCTGCTGCATGCCCTGGCCTTGTCCACCGCCTTGACCGCCACCCTGTCCCTGGCCGCCCTGGGCACCCTGACCCTGTCCTTGCCCACCGCCCTGGCCACCTCCTTGGCCGCCGCCCTGGCGCATGCCCTGCATCGCCGCCATCTGCTGTTCATTGATCTGCGCCATGGCCGCACGGAAGGCCGGCTCCTGCTCCGGCGTGATCGCCAGCTGCTCGATCAGCTGCTGCACGCGCGCCTCGGGGTTCATGCGCATCCCGCCCCCGCCCCCAAGGCCGGGACCTCCGCCCTGACCACTGCCAGGCTGAGCCTGCAGGGTGGTGCCGGCAAGAGCGAGGCAGAGGGAAGTGAGCAAGGCGAGCAAGGTGATTCTCATGATGGGACTCCTGTTTTGAACAATTAATGTGCAATTGCGACAACGCTACTCCTTTGTCGCGCGCTTGCAAGCCTGGACGCGACCAGGTGCGGCAAGGCAGTGAAAGCCTTACATGGCTTCCAGCTGTTCGCTCTTCTCGAGCCACTGCAGCTCCACCGTGTCGGACTCCGACTTGAGCCGGGCCTGTTGCTGCAGCAGGGTGGTCAGATCCTTCTTGCGCGCCTCCTCATAGAGACTGGCATCGCTGAGCTTCGCCTCCACCTGAGCCAGCTCCGCATGCAGTTTCTCCAGGCGCTGTTCCAGTCGGCGGATCTCGTTCTTCAGCGGGGCAAGCTGCTGGCGCGTGGCGGCGGACTGCTGGCGTTGTTCCTTGCGATCACCCTTGCGCTCGGCACCGGCCTCCTGGGGCCGCGCCGCCGTGCCCGTGCTGCCCTTGCTGTTTTCCTGCATCCATTTTTCGTAATCGTGCAGGTCGCCATCGAATTCCTGGCAGCGGCCGTGGTGGATGGAATGGAACTCGTCCACCGTGTTGCTGAGCAGATGACGGTCGTGGGAGACAATCACCAGCGCACCGGTGAAGCCCTGCAGCGCCACGGTCAGGGCGTGGCGCATCTCCAGGTCGAGGTGGTTCGTGGGCTCGTCCAGCAACAGCAGATTGGGCCGCTGCCACACGACCAGCGCGAGCGCCAGGCGGGCTTTCTCGCCGCCGGAGAAATTCTCGATGGTCTCGTTGATGCGCTCCCCCCGAAAGTCGAAGCCGCCCAGGAAATCGCGCAGTGTCTGCTCGCGGGCCGACGGGTCCAGCCGCTGCAGCAGCAGCATCGGGCTGGCGCGCTGATCGAGCACATCCACCTGATGCTGCGCGAAGTAACCCACCTGCAGATATTTCGACGTGCGCAGCTCGCCTGCCAGAGGAGCCAGATCGCCCGCAATCGTGCGCAGCAGGGTGGACTTGCCACAGCCGTTGAAGCCGAGCAGCCCGATGCGGGTGGTGTCGCGAATGACAAGGCGGATATTGCTGACCAGAGGGGCCGTGTAGCCCACACTCAGCTTGTCCAGTGCCAACAGTTCCGCCGGCAGACGCTCGGGCGGCGCGAACTCGAACTGGAACGGCGAGTCGATATGGGCCGGCGCGATGAGCTGCATGCGATCCAGCTCCTTCAGTCGGCTCTGCGCCTGCCGGGCCTTGGTGGCCTTGGCGCGAAAACGCCGCACGAAGTCCTCGATCTCGGCCACGCGCCGCTGCTGCTTCTCCAACAGCGCCTGTTCCTGGGCCAGGCGCTCGGCACGCTGGGTCTCGAAGCTGCTGTAATTGCCGCGGTAGAGCGTGAGCTTCTGCTGCTCCACGCTCACCACATAGGCGATCACTTCGTCGAGAAAACTGCGGTCGTGAGAGATGATGAGCAGCGTGCCCTGATAGCGCTTGAGCCACTGCTCCAGCCACAGCGTCGCTTCCAGATCGAGGTGGTTGGTGGGTTCGTCGAGCAGCAGCAGATCGGAGGGTGCCATCAGCGCCGCTGCCAGGTTCAGGCGAATGCGCCAGCCCCCGGAGAAACTCGAGACAGGATTGTCGAACTGCTCGGCCGTGAAGCCCAGACCGGAGAGCAGCTGCATGGCACGGTAGCGGATGTCATAGCCGCCGATCTTGTCCATCTCGCTGTGCAGATGCGCGATGGCGGCGCCGTCGCCGCGCGCCTCCGCCGCCAGCAGCTGGCGCTCGATGGCGCGGAAGCCCGCGTCGCCATCAATGACATAGTCCACGGCAGAGGCTGCAGAGGCCTCGGTCTCCTGTCGCATGTGCGCACAGCGCAAGCCCTCGGGCATGGACAAGTCGCCCTTGTCGAGCGCCAGCTGCCCCAGAAGACAGGCAAACAGACTGGACTTGCCGCTGCCATTGCGCCCGATCACGCCAATCTTCTGGCCATTGTGAATGGCCAGGTTCGCGTCGCGCAGCAGCACCAGTTCGCCGTGCATCAGCGTGGCATTGTTCAGGGAAATCATCGTGTCGTCTCGATCCGGGTGAGCCCCGCGGGCCCGCAGGGGCGCCATGATACTACTGCCACGAGCGCCGGAGCACCTGCCCTGCAGCCCGCCTTGCACTGCAATTGCTTTCCCCAGGCTGACTTCGTACACTCGGCCCGAACACGTTCAGGGTGCTGCATGAAACAGATTCTGCTGATTGATGACGACGAAAAGCTCGGCCAGTTGTTGACGCAATATCTGGAGCGTTACGACATGGCGGTGACGGCCGCGCATACGCCCTCACGCGGCTTCGAATACCTGAAGCGCAACAAGCCCGACCTGCTGATTCTCGACGTCATGCTGCCCGAGAAGGACGGCTTCGAGATCTG
>JALREE010000149.1 GCA_023256835.1 Pseudomonadales bacterium
GGCTTGTGTGTTCTTGGCGGAAAAGTTCGACGACAATATCCATTCACTTCTTGTGAAGCGTCACCCTGCAGCACCCCTCTGCCTGTTCCCACTCTTCGGCATCTGGATGCTGTCCGTCATCGCGATGAGCAACACGTTTGGTGCCCTGGGGTTTGGCACGCCGCTGGCATGGTTTGCGTCACTCTTCGATTTCATCACGGAAGAGCGCCACGAATTGATCCGCATTGCTCTGATTGTTCTCAATATCGCGGCACTGCCGGTGATCACCAGAATCGCCATACGAATTTATACACCGTCCACACCTGCCAGCGCGGTAGTTCACGTATCATCCCATGCATAGCACTTCGCCACGGCACTCGACTTAAGCCACCCACACCTGCAGAATCCAACAGGTCCTCAACAATTCACAGACAGGGCGCCACACTTCCTATGTTCAAGAAAATACTGCTTGCCTCTCTCGCTCTCGTCATCGGCCTTGCCTTGCTGACCTACGTCTATTTCGACCAGGTCATACGCCGCGGCATCGAGATCTCCGGCTCCAACGCCCTTGGCACCGCAGTCACGGTGTCCAGCGCCAGCCTCTCGCCGCTGACCGGGAGCGGCACCGTGCGCGGCCTCAGCATCGCCAATGTCGAAGGCTATGAGTCGCCCTATGCCATTGCGCTGGAAACGTTGGACTTCCAGGTGTCCCTGCCCTCGCTGTTCACTGATGTCTTTGAGATCACCCTTATCGAAGTGACTGGTGCCGAAGTGAATTACGAAACGAAGGTGGTCACCGACAATATTCTGGACCTGCTCGACAGATTGCCCAGCGCCACGGCGGCGCCGGTGGTCGAGGCCTCGCCCGATGCGGCACCGCCCGGCAAGCGCTTCATCATCCGCGAACTGGTGATCCAGAGGCCGCAGATCACGCTGTACACCGAGCAGGCGCGTGCGCCCATCAGCCTGCCCGATGTGCGCGTGCGCAACATCGGCGTAGATGACGAAGCGCTCACGGCACCCGAAGTCGCGCTGGCTATGCTCGCAGCGCTGAACAGTGCCTTGCTGTTTGAAGGCATCCCCGACATGCGCACGCTGCTGGACAGCACGGGTCAACAGATTCGCGAGGGGGCCAGTGCGGTGGGCGATGCGGTGGGGGGAGCCGTGCAGTCGCTGGGCAGCGGCCTGCGGGGGCTGCTCGATCGCGAACCCGACAACGCTGACAACGCGGCGGGCACCGCGCCACGCTGACGAGCCTTGCGGCGGCTCACCAACCGGGCGACACCGACTGCCCCACCCGTCTGGCCACAACGCCTGACTACTTCGCGTTGCGCATCACCCGCAGCGTGAAGTCACTGTGCAATTCACCACTGGCCAGCAGCGCCTGTTCCTCGTCGAACAGCGACTGCAACACGGCAATGTCTTCGGGGGTGTCGCGGAAGTTGCCGACGATGTCCTCCAGCACCAGCTGCAGCAGCGTGCCTCCGAAGTCCCGCGCCTCCACCAGTTCAAACCGCGCATCCACCTCGGCCAGAATGTCGGCCGAGCGGATGGCTTCGGTGGGGTCGATCTGATTCATCAATTCCAGCGTGGGGCGTTCGATGTGGGTTTTCAGGCCGTGGCCGCGAATGCTGTCGCGATAGCGTTCCGGAATGCGCGCCAGCATGGCATTGGCGTGCGCCAGCTGCGCGTCGGGCCACTGGAACTGCGTGGCGCCCAC
>JALREE010000053.1 GCA_023256835.1 Pseudomonadales bacterium
GATAGGCCGTCTCGAACGGGGCGGGCAGCGGATAGTCGGACGGGCGCAGCAAGTGCACCGTGCCGCCGAGATAGACTTTCTCCTCGCCCTGCGTGGCGACCCAGACGGCGCTCTGCGCCTGCACCCACTGCCAGGGCAGCAGACCAAGCACCACGAGAGCGAGAGCGGACGAGATGCGAAGACGCAGTATCCGCGCAAAGCGGCATTGCAGGCAGACGACCATGGGAATCCTTCCAGTGTGATTTACAGGTTTGCGGGCCAGAAGGTAGCATGCCGCCCAGACACCTCCAAGGAAGCGCGCATGGCCACCCTGCTGTTCAGACTGCGACACGTCCCCGACGACGAAGCCGAGGAGGTACGTGCACTGCTGGACGAACACGGCATCGATTACTACGAGACCGAGCCGGGCAACTGGGGCATCTCGATGCCCGCCCTGTGGCTGCGCGATGCCAGCCAGTTCGAACAGGCCACGGGCCTGTTGCACGAGTATCAGCAGCAGCGCAGCGAGCGCATGCAGCAGGAGCACGCCGCTCTGCGCGAGCGCGGCGAGGCGCCCACCCTGCTGACGAGTCTGCGCACCCAGCCCGCGCGCTTTGTGTTCTACACCGGCCTCAGCGCCGCCATTCTTTATCTCTCGGTGAGCAGCTTCTTCAGCTTCTGAGCGCAGCGCCGATGCGGATGTTCAGCGTTTCCAGCCCGTCCACCCGACCTTCCAGCACATCCCCCGGCACCACGGCGGCCACGCCTGCCGGCGTACCCGTGAAGATCAGATCGCCCGGACGCAGGCGGTAATACGTCGACAATTCCATGATCAGCTCGGGGATGTTCCAGATCAGATCACTGACATGGCCCTGCTGCCGCAGCTTCCCGTTGACGTGCAGGCTGATGTGCGCGGCGGCCGGATCGCCCGCCTGGGCGGCGGGGGTCAGTGCGCTCAGTGGCGCGGAGTTGTCGAAACCCTTGGCGGTGTCCCAGGGACGCGCCTTGTCCTTGGCCTCGGCCTGCAGATCGCGCCGCGTGAAATCGATGCCCACGGCATAGCCGAACACTGCTGCCTCGGCCTGCGCCAGCGTCAGATTCTCGCCCTGCTGCGCCAGGGCCTCACCGGCCAGTGCCACCACCAGTTCGACCTCGTGATGAAGGTCGTGGGTGCGCTGGGGGTAGGGGATCTCAGCGCCGTTGGGCGCAATGGCATTGGCAGGCTTGCTGAAGAAGAACGGCGATTCACGTTCCGGATTGGCGCCCATCTCGCGCGCGTGGGCGGCATAGTTGCGGCCGACACAGTAGATGCGGTTGACGGGGAACTGCTCGGCACGCCCCACGATGGGAACGACGGGCGTGTCGATGGCGAAGAGTAGACTCATGGGCATCCTTTGAACGTGGCGTGAGGGATTCAACTACCGATGTAGGCGCGCAGCCGGGAAGGGAAGTCGCGCTGCTGCAGCACCTGTTGCAGCTGCCATTGTATGTCAGGCTCAACCTCGCGCAGAAACCGCACCTCGTTGCCTTCCAATACTGCCAGCGGCAGACCGTCGCGATACAGGATGCGATTGCGCGGCAGCCGCGGCAGGCGCGTGTCCGGCAGCAGAATGCTCAGCAGGTTCAAGGGGTCTGCCGCTGCCAGACTGACATATTCCGTGCTGCGCTCGGGAGCCTCCTGATTGCGTCCGAACTGGCGCAGCGTGTTCACCGTTTCGGCCAGCGCGAACTGCTCGCCATTGATGCCGGCGATGAAGCGTCCACCCCG
>JALREE010000206.1 GCA_023256835.1 Pseudomonadales bacterium
ATGTCGGTGACATAGCCGATGCGGATCTCGGACTGCGCGGCGCCCGGCTTGTCCACCAGGTACAGCGTGTTGCCCGCGTGCTCAGGCAGCGGCGGCTGTGGACGCAGGGGCGGCGCCTCGCGCGGCAGGCCATCGAGGAACCCCAGGGCAGGCAGCAGCGTGGCCTCGTCCACATCCCCCACCGCCACGATCTGCAGGGCCCCCGTGGCCAGGGCCAGCTGCCGGAAGGCCTCGACATCCGCCAGGCTCAGCGCCTCCAGCGTCTCGACAGTGCCGTTCACCGGCGTGGCAAACGCATGCTCCCGCCCGTGCAGCAGACCGTCAAAGACCAGATCGGCAATCGCACTGGGCTGCTCCCGGTTGGCCTGCAGGGACTCGATCTGCTGGCGGCGCAGGCGCTCGAGATCGGCCTCGGTGAAGGCCGGCTGCAGCAGACGCTGCTCCAGCAAGGCCAGAGTCGGGGCGAGATTGCGGCTCAGCGCATTGACGCTCACCTGCAGGTTCTCCCGGCTCGCCGTGACGCTGATGCGACTGCCCAGTTTCTGCAGCTCGGCTTCGAAGGCCTCGGCGCTCAGCTGCTGCGTGCCCTCGTTGAGCAGGCTGGCCGTCAGCCGCGCCAGGCCCCAGTTGTCCTCGTCATTCAGCAGATGACCGCCGCGGAACACCATGCGCAGGGTCACGCTGGGAATCTCGTCGCTCTGGGTGCCGATGATCCGGGCGCCATTGGCCAGGCTCTGCTGCCAGAACGGCGGCACTTCCACCAGCGGTGTCTGGCCCGCGGCCGGCCGCACGCTGCGATCGAAGCTGTCGGTGACGGGACGTGGCTCCAGGTCGTCCAGATCGGACGAGGTGACGCGCAGCGCCGGCGTGGGCACATAGGAATCGGGCCGGCTGGGGGCAGCACCTTCGTCGCGGGTCAGCACGCTGAGCACCACGGCGGGCTTGTCCTGGAGGTACTGGGTGAACACGCGCAGCACATCGTCCTTGGTCAGATTGCGCACCGCTTCCAGTTCCTGCGGCAGGAAGTTCGGGTTGTCCAGCAAGTAGTCGTAGAGCGCCAGCCGCGAGGCCTTGCCCTGCACGCTCTCCAGCGCATTGATCAGGCTCGCCTCGGTCTGGCCCTTGAACGTTTCCAGGTGCTCGTCGGTGATGTCCTCGGCGTCAAAGTCGGCCAGGATGGCACGCATATCGGCCTCGAACTGCGCCAGATCGGCGCCAGGGAACGGCTGCACCTCCAGGCTGAACATGCCGCCCAGTTCCTGCGCGCCATTGGAGGCACTGGCATCCAGCGCCCGATTACTGAGCACGAACTGCTGGTAGAACAATGACTTGCGGCCCTCTCCTAAAATGTTTGCGAGGGCCTGCAGCGGCACTCGGTCGGGGTGGGAGTACGGCACGCTGGGGAAGGCCATCACCAGCAGCGGGAAGCGCACGTTCTGGTCCACGTAGGACACATGACGGTCGGCCTCCAGCACCACCGGCTGCGGCACGGCGCGCTCCACGGCCGGGCCGGTGGGAATGCTGCCGAAGTACTTGTCGATCATGGCGAGGGTGGCAGCCTCGTCGAGATTGCCGGCCACGATCAGCGTGGCATTGTTGGGGCCGTACCAGCGCAGGAAGAAATGGCGCAGATCGTCCAGGGTGGCGGCGTCCAGATCCGCCGGATAGCCGATGACGGGCCAGGAATACGGGTGACCGCTGGGATACATGGCGGCAATCAGGCTTTCATAAACGCGCCCATAGGGGCGGTTCTCCACGTTCTGTCCACGCTCGTTCTTCACGGTATCGCGCTGGATCTCGAACTTCTCCTGAGTCACGGCTTCGAGCAGGAAGCCCATTCGGTCGGCTTCGAGCCAGAGGATGGTCTCAAGCTGGTTGGCGGGCACGGTCTGGAAGTAATTGGTGCGATCGGTGCTGGTGGAACCGTTCAGTGTGCCCCCGGCCTCGGTGACGATCTGGAAATGGGCATCGTCGCCGACGTTGGCGGAGCCCTGGAACATCATGTGCTCGAAGAAATGAGCGAAACCGGAGCGCTGGGGCTCTTCGCGGGCGGAGCCGACGTGATAGGTGATGTTGACGTGCACCAGCGGGTCGGAATCGTCTTCGTGCAGCAGCACGGTGAGGCCGTTGGGGTGCACGTACTTGCGATAGGGAATCACGATCTCGTCGCCGGCGCGGGTGACGGTCTCGGCGAGGGTCCAGGGGCTGCTGGCGGCAGGCGCTGGTGCCAAGCTCGCAGATGAGTCGGGGGCTGCGGGCGTGGCGGGACCGGAGTCGGAACAGGCGGCGAGCATGAGACTGAGAACAAGGGGAACGGTGATGCGCAACATGGTGACCTCGCGGATGGACTCCCGGGGTTTATAGCCTGCCGGTTGGGAAAACACCAGCCGAGAGCCCGGTAGCGAGTCCTGTGGGAGCGGGCTTGCCCGCGAATGCCCTGCGATTCGGGTCAGGTGCCGGACTGCTCGTCCGCGGACACGCCGTGAATCCGTCCCTGGAGGCTCGGCTCGCCGCCGTCCAGGCGGCTCACGGTCCGCTGCCGAACAGTCCGGCACCTGACCCTCCGCTCCTTGCCAGTGTCGCGGATAAGTGCGCTGACACCGAGACTTCGGTTGACAGCTACTGTCAGGTTACAGGGCGGCGGGAGTCTGGGCAGGACCGTCTGCCGCCAGGGATGGCGGCAGACGAGCCTACATGGACGTACTCGCGGCGTGTCCTGACCAGACTCCCGCCGGCGTGTAACCGAGCTACGGCAGCACTGAAACACGAGGGCTCTAAGTCATACGCCCCGGCCGCAACACCAGCCACAGCGCCACCACGGTCAGCGCCGTGCCCAGCAGCGTCGTGAGGGTGATGGGTTCCGCGAACAACGCC
>JALREE010000236.1 GCA_023256835.1 Pseudomonadales bacterium
GGCCGCATCATCGAATACGGCCTGGCGGCCGATTTCGTGGAGGAGCAGAGCCGCCTCATCGACACCATCAGTCGCGACGAGATCAACGCCCTGGCGCAACAGCGCCTGCCCTTCGAGCGCATGATTCTGCTGGTGGTGGGCGACAAGGCCGTGATCGCGGAGGAACTCGCGCAGCTCGGCTATCCCATCGTGGAACTCGACGCCACCGGGGCCGTGGTGAATTGAACAGCCCCGGCCGCCGACGCACGCCGGTCTGTTTCGACATCGACCGCAATTTCGACGACCTGGCGCCGCGCTTCGCCCGCAATGTCTACGGGGGGCTGAAGGGCGAGATCCGCCTCGCTGTCTTGCGGCGGGACCTGCACGAGGTGCTGCCGCAGGCGCTGCGCCGCGCCGGTCCCAGGCCGCTGCGCGTGCTGGACACCGGCGGCGGGCAGGGCCAGTTCGGTCTGCAGATCGCCGCCTGCGGCCATGCCCTGACCCTGTGCGACATTTCCGGGGAAATGCTCCAGCTCGCGCGCGAACAGGCTGCGGCCCTGCAGCTCGACACCGTGGAGTGGCGGCACTGTTCCATCCAGACGCTGGCGGCCGAGGTGCAGGCAGGGCAGCGCGAGCCCTATGACCTGGTGCTGTGCCATTCCGTGCTGGAATGGGTCGCCGACCAGCCTGGTCTGCTGCTCAGCCTGCGCACCCTGGTGCGCTGTGAAGGCCTGCTGTCCCTGAGTTTCTACAATCGCCACGGGCTCATCATGAAGAACCTGCTGCGCGGGCGACGTCCGCCGATTCTGGATGCCGACTTCGTGCCCAGTGCGGGCAGTCTCACCCCCACGCGTCCGCTGGAGCCGAATGCGGTCCTGCGCTGGCTGGACGAGGGCGGCTGGCAGCGGCTGTGTCACAGCGGCATACGCGTCTTCCATGATCTGCTGCTGACCCCGGAAGGGCGAGCCATGCCCGAGGCGCAGCTGCTGGCGCTGGAACTGGAGCTGTCCCGTCAGGAGCCTTACCGGGCGCTGGGGCGCTACCAGCATGTGCTGGCGCGCCGGCTATGTGCCGGCGGGCAAACCGGGTAGAATCGCCGCCTCGTCTGCCAGCCGCCCTGCGTCTTGCACGCACATTCTTCCACCAGCACCGTACAC
Organism: Pseudomonadales bacterium; assembly: GCA_023256835.1. GTDB lineage: Bacteria > Pseudomonadota > Gammaproteobacteria > Pseudomonadales > Pseudohongiellaceae > UBA5078. The sequence continues at coordinate 1,137 of JALREE010000236.1, forward strand.
GCAAGCTCACGACGTCGACGCCACACATGAAGACACTGCATCTGAACAAGGGCCGGGACTCCTCCCTCCTGCGCCGTCACCCCTGGGTATTCTCCGGCGCCATCGACCGCCTGGCGGGCTCTGCAGCCCCCGGCGAGACCGTGCGCGTGCTCGCCGCCGACGGGCGTGTGCTGGGCCTGGCGGCCTGGTCGCCCAGTTCCCAGATTCGCGCCCGCATGTGGACCTTCGATGCCGACGAGCGCATCGATGCCGACTTGTTCACACGGCGCCTGGCGGCATCCATCGAGCGCCGGCGCGCCATGCTGGACGACCCGCAGCGCACCGGCTGCCGCCTGGTCTACGGCGAAGCTGATGAGCTGCCCGGCCTGGTCGTGGACCGCTACGGTGATTTCCTGGTCTGCCAGTTCCAGTGCACCGGCGTGGATGCCTGGAAGGCGGAGATCGTTGCCGCCTTGCAGCGCCTGGTGCCGTGCCGCGGCATCTACGAGCGCTCCGAGGCCAGCGTGCGCCAGCGCGAAGGGCTGCCGCCCGCCCAAGGGCTGCTGTGGGGCGAGGAACCGCCGGCCCTCCTGGAAATCAACGAGAACGGACGCCTCTATGGCCTGAGCGTGGCGCACGGGCACAAGACAGGCTTCTACCTGGACCAGTTCGACAATCGCGAACTGCTGCGGAGCATGGCGTCCGGTCAGCGTGTGCTGAACTGTTTTGCCTACACCGGCGGTTTTGGCATTGCCGCGTTGCAGGGCGGGGCCAGCCATGTGCGCAACGTCGATTCCTCGGCCCCGTCGCTCGAACTGGCGCAGGCCAATTTCCAGCGCAATGGCTTTGACTCCTCGCGTTATGCGCTGCACTGTGCCAATGCCTTCGAGTATCTGCGCGAGCTGAAACAGAGCGGCGAGCGCTTCGACATCGTGGTGCTGGATCCGCCCAAGTTCGCCGAGACCAAGGCGCAGTTCCAGCGCGCGGCACGCGCCTACAAGGACATCGCCCTGCAGGGCGTGGCCCTGCTGCGGCCGGGCGGACTGCTGTTCACGTTCTCGTGCTCGGGGGCCATCGACCTGCCGCTGTTCCAGAAGATCACGGCCGATGCCGTGCTGGACGCGGGGCGCCGCGGGCAGATCCTGCACTACATGCACCAGGCGGCCGATCATCCAGTGGGCCTGCCGTTCCCGGAAAGCCTTTATCTGAAAGGGCTGGTGTGCAGGATCGAGTGAGATCGGGCTATAATCCGCCGCCCTTTCGGGGGTGTGGCGCGATTTCTGCTTGCCTGCGTCTGCAGGCTCACAATGGATGCCATTGAAGACAGCTGTTTGCGTTCGGAGACTTGATGAAGATTGCCGCCATTGTCACAGACATTGAAGGAACCACCGGAGGCTCGGGGTTCCATCATGATGTGCTCATGCCTTATTCCCTGAAACACATCGCCGGCTTCGTCCGGGAACACCAGGAAGAGCGCGACGTGATGCGTGCGCTGGTCAAGATCAGCGACCGGACGCACATCCCGCTGCACAACCTCGAAGCCATCATTCGCGTGCTGCAGCAGTGGATCCGGGACGAGGAGCCGGTCACCGAGCTGAAGGCCCTGCAAGGGATGGTGTGGGAAAAGGCCTACAAGCAGGGCATGTTCCAGGCCCATGTGTATCCGGATGTGCCCGAGGTGCTGCAGCGCTGGCAGCAGGAAGAGCGCAATCTTTACGTGTATTCGCGCGAATCCGTGAAGGCGCAGCAGCTGTTCTACCGCTATTCCACGGAAGGCGACATGCGTCTGCTGTTCTCCGGCCACTACGATTCCACCCTGGGGCCCAAGGACGATCCACAGTCCTATGCACGCATCGCCGAGGCCATAGCGCTGCCGCCTCAGCGCGTGATGTACATCTCCGATGATCGGGTGGAACTGGATGCCGCCGCACAGGCAGGGCTCAAGACCACCTGGGTGATCCGGCCTCAGGACACCTCACTGGACCCGGAGCGGGTCAGGCTCAAGTCGCCGCACCCAGTGGTGACGCAGTTCGGAGAGATCGTGCTGGACTAGGGGGACGGTTCAGTCGGCAGCCGGGGTGTCGACGTCCGGCTGCACGCAGCGCTGCAGGGCATCGCACAGCCGCAGCATCACGAAGGCCTCGAAATTCTCGACCGGATCGGCCTCTTCCCCGAAGGCTTCTGCCAGCGTCGCCAGTTTCTCCTGCGCGACGCGACGGGCCTCGGCCTGGGGCGCCTCGTCGATGGCCTCGGCGGCGAAGAGGACCTGGTTCCAGATCAGGTAGGAATGGTTGCTGGAAGACATGGCAAAGCCCGCAGAAAAGTGAAGCCGGGGTGGCGAGCCGGCATGGTAAGACTTTTGCCAGGTGCCGCCAAGGCACGCAACAGACTCAGGAGGCACGCATGAGCGTGATCAGGATCAGTGCAGAACAGGCCGCCCGAATGCTGGCGGAAGGTGCCCGCGTGGTGGATATCCGCGATGCCCACTCCTTTGCCGCCGGCACCATCGAAGGTGCCACTCACATCACCGCCGACAATGTCGACGAGTTCATCGCGGCCAGTGATCGGAGCAAGCCGCTGATCGTCTGCTGCTATCACGGCAATGCCAGTCAGGGTGCGGCTGCCTATTTCTCCGAGCAGGGCTTTGAGCAGGCCTGCAGCCTGGATGGCGGCTACGAGGCCTGGAAGGACTTTCAGAGCGGCGGCTGGTAGCCGGGCGCCGCGTGGCGCAGGCCTCAGCCCGCGCTGGCCAGGCGCTCGCAGACACGCAGCAGCGTATCCAGCGCGATGTCGATCTCGGCGTCGCTGACGTTCAGGGGCGGCAGCAGCCGCACGGAATTGCCGCCGGCCTTCACCACCAGCATGCGCTCGTCCATCAGGGCGTGAATGAAATCCCCGTTGTTGATGACACACTTCAGGCCAATCATGTAGCCGAGCCCTGTCTGCTCGGAAATCACGCCCGGGAAGCGGGTGATCAGCCCGGCAAGCCCGGCACGCAGGCGCGCCGCGCCGCGCATGGCCTCTTCCAGGAATCCGGGCGCCAGCAGCACGTCCAGCACGGCATTGCCGACAGCCGTGGCCAGCGGGTTGCCGCCAAAGGTGCTGCCGTGCGAACCGGCCACCATGGGCGCCGCGACGCGCTCGGTGGACAGGCAGGCGCCGATCGGGAAACCGCCGCCCAGACCCTTGGCCGAGGCGAGCAGATCGGGCGCGACGCCCGAGGCCATGTAGGCGTAGAGGAAGCCGGAGCGGCCCATGCCCGACTGCACTTCGTCGTACATCAGCAGGATGCCCTGCTCGTCGCACAGCTCACGCACCTGGCGCAGATAGTCGAAGGGCGTCAGGCGGATGCCGCCTTCCCCCTGGATGGGTTCCAGGATCACGCCGGCGGTGGCCGGAGTGATGGCCGCGCGCAGGGCCTCGATGTCGCCGAAGGGCACCTGGTCGAAGCCCGGATCGCCGGTCAGGAAGCCTTCGATGTGC
>JALREE010000061.1 GCA_023256835.1 Pseudomonadales bacterium
GCAGGCCTTTCTCGACCTCCAGCACATTCTTGCCCGGCGCTAGACCCGTGCGATTGGCGACGCGGAAGATGTGCGTGTCCACCGCCATGGCGATCTGCCGGAAGGCGGTGTTGAGCACCACGTTGGCCGTCTTGCGCCCGACGCCGGGCAGGGCCTCCAGCGCCTCGCGACTGTCGGGCACCCGGCCGCCGTGCTGCTCGATCAGGGCGGCGCAGGTCTTGATGACGTTCTCGGCCTTGGTGTTGAACAGGCCGATGGTCTTGATGTAGCGCTTCACCCCGTCCACGCCCAGCGCGAGCATGGCTTGCGGCGTGCCCGCGTCCCGGAACAGCGCGCGGGTGGCCTTGTTCACGCTGACGTCCGTGGCCTGGGCCGAGAGCATCACCGCGATCAGCAGCTGGAACTCGTCGTCATATTCCAGTTCCGTCTGCGGGCTGGGGTTCTGCGCCTTCAGGCGACGGAAGATTTCCTCGCGCTTGAGCTTGTTCATGCCTTCGTGCTCAGCCCTCCACCGGCGTGCGGCGATAGCAGCCTGCGCTGCTCTCGACCGTTCTGCTTCGGCTGCCATGCAGGGCTGCCGTGAGCGGCCCGGCCTGCGCCGCTGTCGCGCCCACGAACCCTCCGACCACCAGCACATTGGCCACCAGCACTCTTGTGATCACTTGCATGTTGCGCTCCCTGCCCGTGCGGGCCTCAGGCGTCGATTGATGAGTCTGTCAGTCCTTCAAGGCCGCCTTGCGCGCGGCGGCTCTGGCCACGGCGGCAGCGATGTCCAGGCGGGCGCGGGCCGGGTCGATCAGGGTCACGCTCGGTGGCTCCCATTGCCGAACGGCGTTGGTCGTGCTCGCCGAGGCTTCCTGCTGTCGCGCCAGGGCCTCGCGCCGCAGCTGCCGTTCATCGCGCTGGCTGCGCAGGCGCAGCTTGCGGGCGTGATAGCGCACACGCCACTTCTGGCTGAGCAGGGCCGGATCGGTGCTGGCGGGCAGGGCGGCCGGCACCTGGTCCAGCGGCAGCATGTCGATGCAGTCCACCGGACAGGGTGCCAGGCAGAGGTCGCAGCCGGTGCACTCGGCGCTGAGCACGGTGTGCATGCGTTTGGCGGCCCCCAGGATGGCATCCACCGGACAGGCCTGGATGCACTTGGTGCAGCCGATGCACTCGGCTTCACGGATGAAGGCCACGCGACGCTCCTGCTCGACGCCATGCGCCGGGTCGAGCGGCACCACGGGGCGTTCCAGCAGGGTGGCCAGCGCGGCGATGGTGGCACTGCCTCCCGGCGGACACCTGTTGATCGGGCCGCCCGTGGCGATCTCTTCGGCGTAGGGCAGGCAACCGGCGTGGCCGCACTTGCCGCACTGGGTCTGTGGCAGCAGGGCGTCGATGGTGGAAATCATCACGGGATTCATGGGCGGACAAGGTACTCCAGGACATGGCCCATCACGGCGTTCATGGCGGCGTAGCTGGCTGCTTCCTCGCACAGGATCGTGTCGGCGTCCTGCACGAAGCGCCCGGCGCGTGCCGCCTCCAGTTCCTCGCTGCAGGCCTCGACAATGGCCTGGGCACTCTGTGGGGTGGTCTCCAGATGACACTGGAACGCCAGCACGCGCCGGCCGTGCTGAAACACCTGATTGGCGCAGGCACTGCTGCCCGCCAGGCGGACAGCCCCCTCGGGCAGGGCGAAAGTCTCGCCATGCCAGTGGAACACGCGCAGGCGCGGCGGCAGCTGCAGCAGGTCGGCCTCGTGGGCCAGCGGCGGGCGCGCCACGATGTCGAACCAGCCGATCTCCTTCTCCAGAGCGGGGTATACCCGCGAACCCAGGGCGCTGGCGATCAGCTGGGCCCCGAGACAGATGCCCAGCACGGGCGTGCCTGCCGCAATCGCGGTGGCGATGAAGGCCTTCTCGTCGCGCAGCCAGGGCAGCGCGGCCTCGTCGTGCACACTCATGGGGCCGCCCAGCACGATGAGCAGGTCGACATCCGCCAGGGCAGGCAGCACGCAGTCCTCGTGAAAGTGCGTGAAGCCGACTTGCGCATCGCGTGCAGCGAGCCAGTCGGCGATGCTGCCGATGCCCTCGAAAGGCACATGCTGGAAAACATGGACACGCATGCGTAAAGAGTGCTCGCTGGGTGAAAAGTGGCCGGGATTCTAGCACGGCGGCCGCAGCCGACCAGCCTTCTGACGGGAGCTTGCAGACTGCGTCACAGGGCGTGCATTTGGGCTGCCCGCGCCGGATGGGGTATGCTGCCGCCTCGTTTCCGCAAACCCTCCGGGGGCAAGCCGCATCATGAATCAGACCCTTGGCACACAACTGACGCAGCTGCTGACCCAGGCCGGCGACCCGCAGTTCTGGTGGCAGCTGGGCGTGCTGGTGGTGGCAGCGCTGGGCGCCTCGCTGATCAACCAGCGCCTGCAGGCGGTGCTGGCGCTGGAAGCGGGAGTCGCGGGGCTGCGCCACGTCGCCATCCGCAGCCTGCAGCGTCTGCTGTGGCCGCTGAGCATGCTGCTGCTGGTGATCCTGGGCCGCGCGGTGCTTGCTCACTACGCGCTGCACGTTGTCCTGCTGGATGTCGCGGTGCCCGTCTTTCTGGCGCTTGCCGTGGTGCGGCTGTGTGTCTACGTGTTGCGCAAGGCCTTCACCGTCAACCCGTTGCTGAAGTCTTCCGAGAACGCGCTGGCGCTGCTGGTCTGGGCCGTGGTCATTCTCTACTTGCTGGGCTGGCTGCCAGGCGTGCTGCAGGCGCTGGACAGCATGGCCATGCAGCTGGGCGAGACCCGCATCAGTGTGCTCGATGTGCTGCAACTGCTCGTGGTGGTGGCCATCGCCTTCACGTTGGCCATCTGGCTGTCCGAGGTCATCAACCGCAGCATGCAGAGCACGGCGGGCATCTCGCCCAGCATGCAGGTGGGCATCAGCAAGTTCAGCCGCTTCGCCTTGATCACGGCGGCCTTTCTGTTCGCCTTGAATGCCGTCGGCATCAACCTGAGTTCCCTCGCCATCTTCGGCGGCGCGCTGGGCGTGGGCCTGGGCTTCGGCCTGCAACGCATCGCCTCCAATTTCATCAGCGGGTTCATCCTGGTGTTCGACCGCTCCATCAAGCCGGGCGACGTGGTGACCGTGGGCCAGAACTTCGGCTGGGTGCAGGAGTTGCGCTCGCGTTATGTGGTGCTGCGCAATCGTCAGGGCGTGGACACGCTGATTCCCAACGAGAACCTGATCACCTCCGAGGTGGTGAACTGGAGCTTTGTCGACCGCAATGTGCGCGTGACCATTCCCGTGCAGATCAGCTACGACGACGACCCGGAGCAGGCCATGGCCCTGATGCTGGACTGCGCCTACGCCTCGCCCCGGGTGCTGCATGAGCCCGAGCCCACCGTGCGCTTCCTGGCCTTCGGCGACAACGGCCTGAACCTGGAGCTGCGGGTGTGGATCGAGGACCCGGAGAACGGCTTCGGCGAGGTGAAGTCAGCCTTGAACCTGGCCATCTGGAAAGCCTTCAAGGCGGCCGGCATCACCATTCCCTATCCGCAGCGCGATCTGCACATCAAGAACATGCCCGGGCCGCTGACCCCGGCCGCCCCTGGAGAGACATCCGATGAATGAGTCCTTGCCGCAGATGCAGCACCCCGAGATCCAGTGCCGCGTGCGCGTGGCCCGAGGCGTCGACATCGCCGTCGGCCCCGGCAAGATGGAGCTGCTGGAGGCCATCCGCGATGCGGGGTCCATCTCCGGCGGTGCCCGCCGCATGGGCATGAGCTACCGCCGCGCCTGGATGCTGGTGGAGACCATGAACAGCTGCTTCGTCGAGCCGCTGGTGGTCACGGCCACGGGCGGTCGCGCGGGCGGCGGTGCTCAGGTCACGGCCCGAGGCGAGGAAGTGCTGCGCATCTACGCCGCCATGATGAGCGAGGTGGAAGCGGTGGCGCGTCGACACCTGGACCCGCTGATGCCCGCGCTGCTGAGCAAGGCGGTCGAGCCCGGCCAGAGCTGACCCGGGCCACTGGCTTGCAGTATGATCGGCCCCCGTTTTGCAATGACGCTTAACCCGAATGAGCTGTGGAGACGAACGTGAAGAAATGGCAATGCATGGTGTGTGAGTTCATCTACGACGAAGCCCTGGGTCGCCCCGAGGACGGCATCCCGCCCGGCACGCGCTGGGAAGATGTGCCCGAGGACTGGACCTGCCCCGACTGCGGCGTCGGCAAGGAAGATTTCTACATGGTGGAAGTGGCATGACGCGACGCATTCTGGTCACCAGCGCGCTGCCCTATGCCAATGGCCCGATCCATCTGGGCCACATCCTGGAGGCCGTGCAGACCGACATCTGGGTGCGCTTCCAGCAGCTCAAGGGCGAACACTGCGTCTATGTCTGCGCCGATGACACCCACGGCACGGCCATCATGCTGCGGGCCGAGAATGAAGGCATCACACCCGAGGCGCTGATCGCCCGCGTGCAGGCTGAACACGAGCGCGATTACGCCGGCTTCAACATCGGCTTCGCCCAGTTTCACTCCACGCATGCGCCCGAGAACGAGCGCCTGTCCCAGGACATGTACCGTCGCCTGCGCGCCAATGGCCACATCAGCCGCCGCCGCATCACTCAGCTGTTCGACCCGGAGAAACAATTGTTTCTGGCCGATCGGTTCATCAAGGGCACCTGTCCGAAGTGCCGCACGCCCGATCAGTACGGCGACAACTGCGAAGCCTGCAACGCGACTTACAGCCCTTCCGATCTGATCGACCCGCGCTCCACGCTGTCGGGCGCCACGCCGATTGAAAAGGACTCCGAACACTTCTTCTTCACGCTGCCGGCCTTCACCGACATGCTGAAGACGTGGACGCGCAGCGGCACGCTGCAGGAGTCTGTGGCAAACAAGCTCAGCGAGTGGCTCGAGGGCGGCCTCCAGGAGTGGGACATCAGCCGCGATGCGCCGTATTTCGGTTTCGAGATTCCGGACGAACCGGGCAAGTATTTCTATGTCTGGCTGGACGCGCCGGTGGGCTATATGGCGAGCTTCGAGGCCCTGTGCAAGCGCACCGGGCTGGACTTCGATGCCTATTGGCAACCGGGCCACGACACCGAGCTGTATCACTTCATCGGCAAGGACATCGTCAACTTCCACACCCTGTTCTGGCCGGCCATGCTCAGCAGTGTGGGCTACCGGACCCCCACGGGCGTGTTCGTGCACGGTTTCGTCACCATCAACGGGCAGAAGATGTCGAAGTCACGTGGCACCTTCATCAATGCCAGCGACTATCTGGCGCATCTCGACCCGGAATACCTGCGCTATTACTTCGCCGCCAAGCTCTCCAGCGCGGTGGACGATCTCGACCTGAACCTCGACGATTTCGTGGCGCGGGTGAATTCGGATATGGTGGGCAAGGTGGTCAATATCGCCAGCCGCTGCGCAGGTTTCATCAGCAAGGGCTTCGATGGCGTGTTGAGCGCACAGTGCAGCGAGCCTGCACTGGTGGCCGAGTTCCAGTCCGCGAAGGACGACATCGCCGCGCACTACGAGAGCCGCGACTACAGCAAGGCGCTGCGGCAGATCATGGCGCTGGCCGACAAGGCCAATGC
>JALREE010000062.1 GCA_023256835.1 Pseudomonadales bacterium
CGGTGACGGTCGAAGGTGAAATCCCGCGGATTCCAGCTGCGCACGGTCACGATGCCTTCGCGACACGCCCGCCCCGTGATGCCATGCTCGGTGACGGCGGCGAACATCTCGGGCAACAGCGTGACTACGTCGATCCTCACGATCTGCCCCCCTGCCCGTTGTCAGGCCAGATACTCCGGCTCCCAGTCGACAACAATGCGTTTCTCTTCACGACTCACCTGCTGCACCACCCGCTGCGGCAGGTAGGGAATCAGGCGCTCCCGGCCATCGAGACTGCCCTTGCAGGGCTGCACCACCAGCACATCGTTGGCGCCGGTTTCCAGCAGCTTGGCAACATTGCCCAGCCACTGCCCTGCCAGTGTCTCGACACGCATGCCGATCAGCTCATGCCAGTAGAAATCATCAGGATCGAGTGCCGGCAACTGGTCACGTGTCACTGCCAGTTCCACACCAGCCAGCAACTTCGATTCGTCCGGGTCGTCATACCCGGCGAAGTGGGCGATCAGCCCCTTGCCATGCACCTTGCAGTCATCCATCTCGAAGGGCTTCCACTCGCCGCCGATGCAGGCCAGCAGATGCGTGTAGTCGAGGATGTTGTCCTGCGGATCTGTGTAGGAAATCAGCTTGACCCAGCCCTTGATGCCGTAGAGGCGCCCGATGCGCCCGATGGTCACCAGTGACTGTGGGTCAAGACTCATGCCTTCAGGCTGCAGTGGTGGCCGCAGAAGAGGCTTCCTTCACCAGCGCAGCAACGCGCTGGCTGGCCTGTGCGCCATGACCGGACCAGAACTGCACGCGATCCAGGTTGATTCGCAGACGCTCTTCCTTGCCACGGGCAACGGGATTGAAGAACCCGATGCGCTCGATGAAACGGCCATCACGGGCATTGCGCTGATCGGCAACGGTGATGTAGTAGAACGGCTTCTTCTTGGCACCGGCACGAGCCAGTCGAATAGTGACCATAAACGTAAGCTTCCTGAGTTAGGCATCCAAACAAAAAAACTGACATGACCTCAAGCACTTGCACCGTGTACCCGCTGACGGCGGGCGACCATAGAAGTGCGGAGGCCGGAAAAAGGCAGGCATTCTATGTGAATAACTGCGCAGATGGAAGAAATCTTTGGAGAAATCCCCTGCTGCCAGACAGCTAGAAGCGAGGCGGACCGCCGGCTCCCGGAAAACCACCGGGGCCGCGCATGCCGCCAAGCCCGCGCATCATGTTGACCAGCCCGCCGCTCTTCATCTTCTTCATGACTTTCTGCATCTGCTTGTGCTGCTTGAGCAGACGATTCAGGTCCTGAATGTCGGTGCCCGAACCCAGGGTAATGCGACGCTTGCGCGAGCCATTGAGAATATCGGGGTTCATGCGCTCCTTCATGGTCATGGAATTGATGATGGCTTCCATCCGGCGGAACAGCGAGTCGTCCACCATCTTCGCGGCGCCGGGCGGCAGCGCGCCCATGCCGGGCAGCTTGTCCATGATGCTGGCCATGCCGCCCATGTTCTGCATCTGCTTGATCTGCTCGCGGAAGTCCTCCAGATCGAAGCCCTTGCCCTTCTTGATCTTGCTCGCGATGCGTTCGGCCTTCTCGCGATCCACCTTGCGCTCGACTTCCTCGATCAGCGAGAGCAGGTCGCCCATGCCCAGGATGCGGGTGGCGATGCGATCGGGATAGAACGGCTCCAGGGCATCGGACTTCTCGCCCACCCCGATGAACTTGATCGGCTTGCCGGTGATCTGACGCACGGACAGTGACGCCCCGCCGCGCGCGTCGCCATCGGCCTTGGTGAGGATGACGCCCGTCAGGGGCAACGCATCGTTGAAGGCCTTGGCGGTATTGGCTGCGTCCTGGCCCGTCATGGCGTCGACCACGAACAGCGTTTCCACCGGATTGAGGACGGCGTGCAGCTGGCGGATCTCCGCCATCATGTCCTCGTCGATGGCCAGACGGCCTGCCGTGTCGACGATCAACACGTCCATGAACTTGCGCTTGGCGTCTTTCAACGCGGCTTCCACGATGGCGCGTGGCGACTCGCCCACGCTGCTTGGGAAGAATTCCACGCCGACATCGGCAGCCAGCGTCTGCAGCTGGGCAATCGCCGCGGGGCGATAGACGTCGGCGCTGACCACCATGACGTTCTTCTTCTGATTCTGCTTCAACCACAGGGACAGCTTGGCCACCGTGGTGGTCTTGCCAGCGCCCTGCAGACCGGCCATCAGGATGATGGCGGGCGGCTGGGCACGCAGATTGAGAGATTCATTGGCCACGCCCATGACGGCTTCGAGTTCGGCCTGCACGATCTTGATGAAGGCCTGGCTGGGACTCAGGCTCTGCGACACTTCCTGGCCGACAGCCCGCTGACGCACGCGCTCGATGAAGCCCTTGACGACCGGCAGCGCCACATCGGCTTCGAGCAGGGCCTTGCGCACTTCGCGCAGCGCGTCCTGGATGTTGTTGTCGGTCAGGGTGCCCTTGCCGCTGATCTTGCGCAGGGCACCGGAAAGTCGTTCGGTCAGGCTTTCAAACATAGATCACGTCCGTCTGGTGGTGTTCATCTCGCCGAGGAGAAAATGCAGAGTGGGCGCGATTATAGCCAGATACGCCACAGCGTTGACAGCCGCGGCGAGGCGGAAAATATCACTTCTACGCCCCGGTCTCCCTGTGAGAAACTTTCGCGCCAAGAGGCGCCCCAGATGCACGCCCGCATCTGCAGCAGCCCCCGAGACCACCATGCAGCCAAGTACCCTCGCCGGAGTGATCGCGATCCTGTTCTACACCAGCAGTCTGGTTTTCCAGGCCCGTCTGCTGCGTGCCCGGGTGCAGGATGCAGGCACCCATCGCACCGTCTTCGTGCTGGGGGTGCTGGCCGTGCTCGCGCATGCCCTGAGCGCCGGCGGGGTCATTCACAATGAGGCCGGTTATCACTTCGGCATCGTCGAGATCAGCACGCTGATCTGCGCCGCCATCTCGCTTCTGGTGCTCATCAGCAACCTGCGCAAGCCTCTGGGCATCCTGCTCGTGGGCCTGTTCCCGCTGGCCATCGTGGCCATCCTTGCCGCGTTGCTGATTCGCAGCAGCTACCCGCCGCGCGCGCTGGAACCCGGGCTGGCAGGACATGTCCTGCTGTCAATTCTCGCCTACAGCCTGTTCACCATCGCGGCCTTGCAGGCCGGCTTTCTGGCCTTCCAGAATCACCAGCTGCGGCATCACCATGCGGCGAGTGTGATACGGCGCTTTCCGCCCCTGCAGGACATGGAAGCCTTTCTGTTCGAACTGCTGTGGGTGGCGCAGGGACTCCTGACCCTGGGCATCGTGGCCGGCTTCGTGTTCGTGGAAGACATGTGGGCGCAGGGCCTGCCGCACAAGACAGTCTTCTCCCTGCTGGCCTGGGGGGTATTCAGTGTGCTGCTGTGGGGCAGGCATCAGCTGGGCTGGCGCGGCACCACGGCCATTCGCTTCACCCTTTCCGGCTTCGGCCTGCTGATCCTGGGCTTCTACGGCTCCAAGTTCGTGCTGGAATACATCCTCGCCTGATCCGCAGCGGACGTCCGCAGCAATTGCGGCGCATCCATCTCGACTGGCTGCAGATTCAGCAATCGGCCCCATTGCACACCGACTTTCTCTCCTTGTCCCTGCAGGGCCAGAGCCACCAGATGGGTGCCGGCCAGGGACCATTGCCAGAACTGCCACGCGTCACCCTCCTCCCGGACATTCGGCAGGAGCGCGATGCCCGAGGCCTCATCGAGTGCGAAACCGACTCGTCGCAGCCCCCGGGACAGTCCCTCCCCGGTCGCCTTCACCCGGGCTTCCTTGAGTGTCCACAATTCCAGAAAGCGCTGTTGTCGCAGTGGCGCTGGCAGTGCCTCCAGCGCAGCCACTTCCTCGTCACGAAAATAGCGACGTGCCAGCGCCAGGGCGTCGGAAGGGCGCTCTCGGGCTTCGACATCGACGCCCACACGCCCCTCGGCGCACAGCGCCAGCAGGATCTCGTCGTCCGTGTGCGCGATATTGAAGGAAATGCGTCCCGCCGCGACGGGACCCGCCAGCTCCGGCCGCCCATGGGCGGCACGGGACAACTGCCATTGCTGAGGGGCCACGGCGGGCACCCAGCGGCTCAGCAGCACCCGCAGTGCCGCCCGCGACAAGACATGGCGATCGCGCGTAGCGGTATCCGTCAAGGCGCCCAGATGCACAAGTTCCTGTGGAGCCAGCAGGCTCGTCTGCGCTGCCACGTCCTGACCACGCTGCGGGATGTGCCAGACTTGCACCCCCGCTGGCAAGAGCGCCGCGCTCATGCGTCAGGACCTGCGTCCACCGCGGCAACCGACGCCGCCGAGAGCACAGGATTGCGCCCCTGTCGCTTGCCTTCGTACATCTGCATGTCGGCGCGCGCGACCGCCTTCTCGAGGGACTCCTCCGGCCTGCGCGCCACCATCCCGAACGTCATGGTGACCTGCAGTCTCTGCTGCTGATAGACGAACGCCTGGTCCTGAATGTCGGCGCGCAACCGCTCCAGAAAGGCAAGCCCCTGCGCGAAGGTGCGTCGCGTCATCACGATGCAGAACTCCTCGCCGCCCCAGCGCGCCACCGCATCATCCGGACCCAGCCGGTCATCGATGAAGCGTGCGACGCGCTGCAGGATATGGTCCCCGCAGTCGTGACCATGCAGGTCATTCAACGCCTTGAAATGATCCAGGTCGGCCATGACCACCAAGGCTGGCTGAAACATGGTGTCCAGGGCAGGCAGATCCGCCACCCAATCCAACAGGCCACGGCGATTCGGCAACTGCGTCAGTGGGTCCGTGTGCGCCTGACGGCGCAGCTGCATCAACACATTCTGCATCTGTGTCACGTCGTTCAGGAGCACGAGCGTGCCGGCAGTCTCGCCCTGATAGCCCTGAATCGGCATGCTGCTGACATCGAACAGCCGCGCCGAATTCAGACTGCGCAGACACCCTTCCCAGTGCGCCGGGTCCTGCGTCAACAGAGAACAGTCGAAATGCAGGCCCAGCACCTCTGTCGCGTCGGTGCCCACAAGCTCAGCCACATTCATGCCGACGATCTTCGCGAAGGAGGGATTGACGTCGGTGATGCGCTGCATGGGATTGAGCACCAGCACCCCGACACTGATGTTGCGAAACACCAGATCCCGCGCAATCGGCGACAGTCGCAGGAAGTGATAGTGCCTGGTGGCCACACTGATCAACACGGCACTGAAGACAAAGAACAGCGAGGTCGGATCGAAGCCCCCCGTGAAATCCACCCCCAGCACATACAGCACATTGGCCACCATGGGAAAGATGGCCGCCACGGCGATGAGAGAGGACTGGCGCCGAAAGATCGCGGGCTGCTGCAGGCTCGCCCGCATGAGCAGCAGCGAGCCGGTGATGGTGTAGAGATAGCTGCTCAGCAGGATCTGCACCCAGAACCCGATGCCATACTCGAGCTGCAGCACCCAGTGGTCGTTGCGCAGCACCAGCTCCGCGCGCTCGTAGAACAGCGAGTGCCACTCCAGCGTCGCCACCAGCACCAGCGTCGAGGCCGGCACCAGCAACAGGAGCGTCACCACCAGCGGGCTCAGCCAGCGCTGCAGACCGGCATAGTGGATCGCGAAGAAGAGCCAGAACACCACCCCAAGGACGACACCCAGATAAACCAGGCGCTGAAACGCGAGCTGCCATTCCAGCGTGGTGCCGACATTCGCCAGCAACTCACCCAGGGTCCAGACGGCAAAACTGCAAAGCACACCGAGCCAGAGCATGGAGGTGCGATCGACGAGCCTGCCGCGACTGCCGATGGCCAGCGTGAGCGCCAGCAGACTTGCCAGCAGATAGAGATAGTTGATCGCCGGAAACTGGAAATCCATGGCGGCCGCCTCAGCCCAGCAGATCGTACTTGCGCAGATAGCCACGCAACTGGTGATAGCTCACCTGCAGGAATTCGGCCGCCTTGCGCTGATTGAACTGGGAGCGCTTCATCGCCTGCTTCAGCAGCTCGATCTCGTACTCCTGCACGTGGGTGACAAAGTCCAGGGTTTCGAGCTCGCTCAGATCGGGCGCCCCGGAGCTCACGGCGAGGGCTGGCGCTGCAGTGGCAGAGGCCTGCGCAGGGGCTGCGGGACTGCTCGGCCGATACGGCGACTCGAAGGGATTGAACACCAGATGACTGATGGGCTTGTCGGGGCTCTGATAGACCGCGCGTTCCACCACGTTCTTCAGCTCGCGCACATTGCCGGGCCAGGTGTGGGTCTGCAGCATGCGCTGCATGTTCGAGGTGAACCCGTGAAAATAGTCCCCGCCCAGCTCCTTCACCATGCCGACGGCGAAGTGTTCGGCCAGCACCAGGATGTCCTCCACGCGCGCGCGCAGCGGCGGCAGAGTGATGACATCGAAGGCGAGCCTGTCCAGCAGATCCTCGCGGAACTTGCCGCGCCGGGCCAGGCTCGGCAGGTCCTCGTTGGTGGCCGCCACCAGGCGCACATCCACCTTCAGGGTCTGACTGCCCCCCAGACGTTCGAACTCGCCGTACTCGATGACTCGCAGGATCTTCTCCTGCACCGGCAGGGCGGTGTTGGCCAGCTCGTCCAGGAACAGCGTGCCGCCATCGGCGCGCTCGAAGTAGCCCTTCTTCTGCGACGTGGCCCCGGTGAAGGCGCCGGCCTCGTGACCAAAGAGCTGGGATTCCAGCAGCGTTTCGCTCACCGCCGCACAATTGATCTTCAGAAAGCTCTGCTGCCAGCGTCGGGAGAGGAAGTGCAGACGCGCCGCGATCAGCTCCTTGCCAGTGCCGCGCTCGCCGACGATCAGCACCGGCTTGCGCAGAGGGGCCACACGGGAGACGTGCTCCTGCATCTCAAGAAAACTGGCGGATTCCCCGATCATGCGAGGCGCGGAGGCATCAGAAGGCATGGCAGACTCCCACTCAAGGATTTCGCCGAAAGTACCACCAAGTGAGCAATTTCACCACGCGCAAACGGGTGTCCACCGCGAGACGATCATTTTGTCATTGAAATTCAATAGCTTGTGATTTTCGTGAAGACTGGCACAGAAGCTGCTTTGTTGCAGTCATTCGTCAATCCCACTCAATCCACGAAGGAATCCAGACCATGAGCATCTTTTCGCGCCTGACCGACATCATCAACGCCAATATCAGCGCCTTGCTCGACAAGGCCGAAAACCCGGAGAAAATGATCCGCATGGTCATCCAGGAGATGGAAGAGACCCTGGTGGAAGTGCGCAGCGGCACCGCCAAGGTGATCGCCGAGAAGAAGACCCTGCATCGGCGCGCCGAGCAGCTGCGCCGCCAGGCCGACGACTGGCAGAGCAAGGCCGAACTCGCCATGAGCAAGGACCGCGAGGACCTGGCCAAGGCGGCCTTGGTGGAACGTGCCGGCGTGCTGGCCACCGTCGAACTGCTCGACGGCGAGATGCTCAAGCTGGACGAGACGCTCGACAAGCTCAGTCACGAGATCGAACTGCTGCAGTCCAAGCTCAATGACGCGCGGGCGCGGCAGAAGACGATCGTCATGCGCACCACTGCCGCCCAGTCACGGGTGGATGTGAACCGCCAGCTGCACAACTACAGCATCGACAGCGCGATGAACAAGTTCGAGTACTACGAAAAGAAGATTGACCTGATGGAAGGCCAGGTGGAAAGTCTGAACCGCGAGAGCAAGGGCCTGCACAGCGAATTCGAGGAACTGGCACGCCAGGAGAAGATCGAGCAGGAACTGCAGGCCATCAGGACCAAACTCAACAAGTAAGCCGCGACGGGACACAGGCAATGGAATTCTTCGAATTTGTCATCGTGCTGGTGGGCATGGTGGGCGGTTTCATCACCGTCTGGACCTTCATTCTCTACCAGCGCAAGGAAAAGAAAGTGCGGCTCTCCACCGAGACCGAGTATGACATCCGCGAGCTGTCGGCCATCGCCCGCTCGCTGAGCACCCGGATCGACACACTGGAAGCCATTCT
>JALREE010000335.1 GCA_023256835.1 Pseudomonadales bacterium
GCCAGTTGACCAGTTTCACCATGTATCTGGGCTTTCTGATCTGGCCGATGTTTGCCTACGGCTGGCTGCTCAATATCCTGGAGCGCGGCTCCGCGGCCTGGGAGCGCATCGATGCACTGCTGCGCACGCCTTCTCCTGTGGCGGACCAGGGGGTGCTCAATGAGATCGTCGACAGCAGCATCCGGATCGACATCGCTTCGTTCCAGTATCCAGGCACGCAGACGCCGGCGCTGCATGATGTGCATTTTCTGGTTCCCTCGGGGAGAATGCTGGGAGTGGTCGGGGCAACCGGGGCCGGCAAGTCCACGCTCATCTCGCTGTTGCTGCGGCAAGATGAAGGGGAGCACTGCCAGATCCGCGTCGGCGGCAGGCCGGTGCAGCAGTACTCGCTTGCCGCCCTGCACGCCAGCATTGCGCTGGTGCCGCAGGACCCGTTTCTGTTCACGGCGACCATTGCGGAGAACATCGCCCTGGGACGTCCGGATGCCAGCCTGGCGCAGATTCGCGACGTCGCCGCGCTGGCGGCCATCGATCAGGACATCCAGCGCTTTCCCCAGGGCTATGACACCCTGGTGGGAGAACGCGGCATCACGCTGTCGGGCGGGCAGAAGCAGCGTATTGCCATAGCAAGGGCGCTGCTGCTGGATGCTCCCATACTCATCCTCGACGATGCACTGTCGGCCGTGGATGTCGCCACGGAGCGCAGCATCCTGAGTCATTTGCAGGCCGCGCGGGCCGGGAGAACGACGCTGGTGCTCTGCCACCGACTGTCGGCGGTGGAGGACGCGGATCAGATCATCGTGCTCTCCCATGGCACGGTGACAGAGCGCGGAACGCATGCCTCGCTTCTGGCCCTTGGCGGCTGGTACGCGCGCATGTTCGAGTATCAACAACTGGAGCGCGTCGTTGAAGCCGGACACTGAACTGCCCAAGGGAATCAACGGCGCCTCCTTGCGGCGCCTGCTGCGCTACAGCCTGGCCTGGCCTCGACTGTTGTGGCAGGGGGCCGGCCTGCTGTTGCTGGCGACGCTAGGGCAGGTGCTGGGACCGGTGCTGGTGAAGATCTTCATTGACGACTACATCGCCACCGGACAATACCCGTTCCAGGACTTGCTGCTGCTGGGCCTTGCCTATGCTGCACTGTATGCGCTCTCTGCCTGGGCCGGGTATCAGAATGCGATGCGCTTCAACGAGATAGCATTCTCGGTCATCCGTACCATACGGGCTCAGGTGTTCGGCGCCGTGCTGCGCAAGCCTCTGAGTTATTTCGATCACCGTCCGGTCGGCAGCCTGGTGTCACGCATCACCAATGATACGGAGGCGATCAAGGAGCTGTTCGTCCAGGTCATGTCGTCCTTCGTGCAGAACCTGACGCTGATCATCGCCATCTTTGCCGTGATGGCCTGGCTGGATGTGCGCCTGATGCTGCTGTGCGGTCTGATCCTGCCGACGATGGTGGTGGTCATGTACCACTACCAGCGCCTGAGTGCGCCGCGCTACCACCATGCGCGCAGTGTGCTCAGTCGCATCAATGCCACGCTCAACGAGTCCATTCAGGGCATGCGTCTGATCCAGGTGTTCAATCAGCAGGAGCGTTACAACGGCAGCTTCCGCGCCCTGAGCCAGGAGTTGTTTCGTGCCCGCATGCGCAATCTGCGTCTGGATGCCCTGATGGTGCGGCCTCTGCCGGATCTGCTGCGCACATTGACGCTCGCCGCCCTGTTGCTCTATTTCGGGACCCAGTCATTCTCCGGCGCCGTCGAGGTGGGGGTCATCTATGCCTTCGTGAACTACCTGTCGCGCATTACTCAGCCCATCGTCGAGATGACCCAGCGACTGAGTCTGCTGCAGCAGGCCGTGGTGGCGGGGGAGCGTGTCTTCGAGATCCTCGATGATCCCGGGGAGGCGCTTGTGAGCGCCCGGCCGCAGGCCCTGCGGGGTGCTGTGTGCTTCGAGCGCGTCAGCTTCAGTTACGATGGCAGCCATCGCGTGCTGGACAACATCGATCTCAGCGTGCCGGCCGGCGGCTTCCTCGCCATCGTCGGGCACACTGGCAGCGGCAAGAGTACCCTCATCAACCTGCTGCTGCGTTTCTATGCCCCGGACGCCGGTCGGATCCTGCTTGATGGGCAGGATCTCGCAGGCCTCGCGGAGCAGTCCTTGCGCAGCGGCATCGGCGTGGTGATGCAGGATCCGTTCATCAGCGCTGGCAGCGTGCGTGACAACATCACCCTCGGCCTGCCGATGAGCGACGCCCAGGTGGAGGCGGCAGCCCGCCAGGCCCGCCTGCACGACTACGTGATGTCCTTGCCGCAAGGCTACGACACGCTGCTGGGGGAGCGCGGCAGCAGACTGTCCACCGGTCAGCGGCAACTGTTGTCCCTGGCACGCACACTGGCGCGCAATCCTCGCATCCTCATCCTCGACGAGGCCACCGCCAACATCGACAGTCACACTGAGGCGCTGGTCCAGCAGGCGCTGCAGGCCCTGCGCGGCAGCACGACACTCATCTCCATCGCGCACCGGCTCAGTACCATCGTGGCGGCTGACACCATCATGGTCTTGCATCAGGGGAGGATCATGCAGCAGGGCAGTCACCACGAACTGATGTCCCGGGATGGTCTGTACCGCCACATGCATGAGTTGCAGCAGCGGCGCAGCGACGTGGAAGAGGGCTCGCCGGGCGTGCCCGTGGCCCCATGAAACGTTACACAAAGTGGCAAATTTACCGGGCTTCGGGCCCCCGTCCAGCTTGCTTGTGAAGGGCTAATTGCTTATTCTTCCGGCTGCCTAAACCTGGGCCACCTCTGCACCTTTTCTTGCGCCTCCTGCGCGGCTTGCGGTGCGAAATCCGTGGCCGGTCAGCGCGGTCTACTCGATCGTAGAGTGCCCACGATTTCAAGCAGTAACCTTTGGGAGAGTTCAAGATGACAAGAAGAAAAGGCTTGGTGCCGGCGCTGTTTGCTAGCGTTGGTATCCTGGTGTGTGCTCCGGCAGCGTTCAGCCAGTCGGGCACTGATGTCTACGCCGGTGACTGGCCTGACTACAACGGCAACATGGCAGCACAGCGCTATTCACCCCTCGATCAGATCAATGCCGAGAACGTCGGCTCCATGCAGATCGCCTGGCGCTTTGCCACCGAGAAATTCGGTACCTCCGCGGAATTCAACAACACCTCCACCCCACTCGAAGTTGACGGCGTGCTCTACGCGACGGCGGGTGACACGCGCAACGTGATTGCGATCGATGCAGCCACCGGTCAATTGCTGTGGATGTGGCGTCCTCAGGAAGGCGAGCGTTTCGAGACGGCACCGCGCAAGGGCGCAGGCCGTGGTGTGGCGTTCTGGCGCGATGGGGACAAGGCCCGCATCCTGACCATCACTCCGGGCTTCCATCTGGTGTCCCTTGATGCTGCCACCGGCATCCCCGACCCGGAATTTGGCGAGAACGGCATCGTTGACCTGTTCGACGGCCTGCGCAACGCCTACGCCGATGGCTACGAAGATGTGGATATCGGTTCCTCCATGCCCCCGTTCGTGATGAATGGCGTGGCCGTGGTCGGTCCTGCTCACCGCGTAGGCATGCGTCCGCGTTCCAAGATCAACGTCAAGGGCGACGTGCGCGGCTATGACGTGAAGACCGGCGAATTGCTGTGGACCTTCAAGACCATTCCCGAGCGTGGCGAAGTCGGTTTCGAGACCTGGCTGGATGAAGGCGTGAACTTCACAGGCAATGCCGGCGTCTGGGCTCCGATGTCTGGTGATCCGGAACTCAACCACGTCTACCTGCCGGTGGAATCTGCCACGGGCGACCGTTACGGCGGGGACCGTCCGGGCGACAACCTGTTCGCCAACGCCCTGGTCGCGCTGGACATCACCACGGGTGAGCGCCAGTGGCACTACCAGCTGATTCATCACGACATCTGGGACTGGGACAACCCCTCTGCGCCGGTGCTGGCAGATCTGCCGAACGGTCGCAAGGTGGTGATGCAGGTGACCAAGCAGTCGTGGGTGTACACCTTTGACCGTGAGACCGGCGAGCCGATCTGGCCGATCGAAGAGCAGCCGGTTCCCATCGGTGATGTCCCGGGTGAGTGGTATTCCCCCACCCAGCCCTTCCCGACGCGTCCGGCTCCATTCGACCGTCAGGGCGTGACTGAGGATGATCTGGTCGACTGGACACCGGAACTGCGTGCCGAGGCGATCGAAGCGACCAAGCGTTTCCGCATGTCCGACAACGTCTACGCGCCGCCTTCGCTGGCCAGCGCTGCCGACGGCACGGTCGGCACACTCAGCCTGCCCTCCGCCACCGGCGGTGCAAACTGGGAAGGATCTGCGCTTGACCCCGAGACAGGCGTTCTGTACGTGCCTTCGCGCACCGCGCTGGCCGTGCTGTCCGTGGAAAAGGACCCGGAATCCGATCTGGCCTTCAGCCAGGCCTTCGGCGTACGAGTTCCCCGCGTCCGTGGTCTTGAGATCATCAAGCCGCCGTACGGCCGTGTTACCGCCATCGACATGAACACCGGTGACCACAAATGGTGGATCCCGAATGGCGATACCCCCGCCAACATTGCCAACAACCCTGCGCTGGCAGGCATCGACCTCGGTCGTACCGGTGTGCCGACCCGTGCCGGCGTGCTTGTCACCAAGACCCTGCTGTTCGTGGGCGAGGGTGTTGGTGGTGGCAATGGTCTGTACGTTCATGACAAGACCACTGGCGATCTGATTGTCAAAATCGAGCTGCCCAACACACAGACTGGTCAGCCCTTCACTTACGAGCATAACGGCAAGCAGTATGTGGCTATGTTCGTGAGCGGATCAGGCAAGCCGACAGAATTGCTTGCCTATGCTCTGCCGTAATCAAAAAACAGGAGTAGTCACTACCATGAGTAAATTGTTTGCAAGAGCGGCCGTAGCGCCGCTCGCCCTGATCGGTGCCATGTCAGCTCAGGCTGCCGTGTTCGAGCTTGATCCGGCGGAATCCACCGTCGTCTTCAAGTATTCCTATGAAGGCACCCCGTACCAGGGCGAATTCAAGAACGTGCAGGCCAGCTTCGATATCGATATCTCGAATCCGGGCGCCTGCAACTTCTCTGTCACCATCCCCATCGCGGATATCGCTGTGGATGGCGCTGAAGTGAAGGATTACCTGATGGACATCGAGATGTTCGACGTCGATCGAGCCGATCGATCCCGTGCCCGTGATCTGGCCGTCACTGATCGGCTGC
>JALREE010000016.1 GCA_023256835.1 Pseudomonadales bacterium
CGCGCAGGGCCAGCGTGCCGTCGCCGGGGTTGTCGAACCCCACCAGGCGGTCTTCGCCGCGGGTGCCGATCACCATGTCCAGGTCGCCGTCGCCATCCAGATCCACCGGTTCAGAATTCTGCGGAATGCTGTAGCGGCCGAGTTCGATCTCCTGCCAGCTGTCGCCCTGCAAGGGGTCACCTGTCACCTTGAAGATCGACACGGGGTTCGACACCGCGAAGTCCGCCGGCCCGGGAATCTGCGCGCCCTTGTTGGGGGCAATCACTTCGGGCACGCCGTCGCCGTCGAGGTCGGCGGCAAACACGCGGATTTAACTGCCGCGGCCTTCGGTCATCGGCAGCTTCAGGCGCGGCCACGTGGAGGTGCGCGCAGCGGCTCCGGAGGGCTGCGCGCCGGCCGTTGCTGCACTGGCGTTCTGCCCCCCGGGGTTCTGCAGATAGAGCACATGCGACAGCTCGGCGGCCACCAGGATGTCCATGTACCCGTCGCCATTCACATCGGCCACGGCGGCATCTTCCGGCGCTGCGGCATCCAGCCCCTCGGCCACGGTGAAGTTGTGCCATTGCGTGGGGTCGGCGCTGCCGAAGGCGATGCGCACATGTCCCTCGGGCGGGGCCACGAAGCCGGGCGTGAAGCTGGCGGAATCGTAACTGGAGTCGGATTCGTGCACCGACACGATGTCCTCGAAGCCGTCCTGGTCGATGTCGGTCATCACCAGGCCGTCACCGCCACTGAGCACGAAGTCGAGCCCCTCCGGGTCGTCGATCAGGTGCTCGCGCCAGCTGATGTAGCGCCCGTCGCTGGCGGTGGCCTCGGTGAGCTGATCGCCCACGCCTTGCGCTCGCAGTGGCTGACTCAGCGCCGTGCAGGCCAGCGCCAGCCACAGGCAGGCGCGACGGGAAGTGACGAAGGGCGGGTGCATGGGAGCATCCTCGGCATGGGGGTTATTGAACGCAATGGTTCGGATGGTAACTGCGGGGAGGGGGGCGTTGGCAATGGTCGGAGGGGTGGCCGGGCGCCCCGGAATTAATCGAGCAGATCCATGAGTGTCTTGTAGTTGTAATTGGCAAAACCGCTTTGCTCTCCCTCGGCCAGCAAGATGCGCAGTTGCTGGCGCCTGGCCTCGACATCTTCGAGCAAGCGCAGACCCGTCCGCACCACTTCACTGGCCGAACCATAGCGACCGCTTTGCAGTTGTTGAGCAATGAACTCTTCGAAGTGAGCCCCCAGGGAGATACTGGTGTTCTTGGCCATGGCTGCCTCCTGATAATAAATATTGGTAACCAATAGTAGAGCTCGCAACTGGATTGAGCAACACGTGGGTCGCAGGCATGACCCGCTGGAAGTGGATTCATGTCCTGGACTCGGGATATCGACCACGAGGCAATTTGGAATGGCCTGGCAATACCAAGCCGGCATGTTTGCAAATTGTATCTCGAAGGATACAATCCGCCATGAAGACTCTGCTTGCCACTACGCACTTCCTGCGCTGGCCTGATCGCATCGTGGCGGAGACAAATCCAGCCAGTCCGACGACATTGCGATGGAATACCAATTGGCACATGAAACAGGAACCGGCCATGACTACCAGACTCCATGAATACGATGTCGCCAATCATCTTCGCACCCCCGAAGAAATGGCGGCCTATCTCGACGCCGCGATTGCCGAAAGCAATGGCGATGCTTCTTTCATCGCCATGGCACTCGGCGACATTGCTCGCGCGAAAGGCATGGCGGAATTGTCGCGGGACACCGGACTGGGCCGGGAGAGTTTGTACAAAGCGCTGTCGGCAAACGGTAATCCGCATTTGTCCACCGTGCTCAAGGTCGCCAACGCATTGAAGCTGCAATTGCATGTCAAGCCGATGACCAACCAGATTGAGTGACGACTACCTGCCCCGTGAAACGCCCACTATCTTCACTTGCCGTTTTGTGTCCCAAGGGCTATATTTTCCAGCAATTCACTCAAAAATGAAGCCCAAGAGCTACAAATGTCCAATCTCGCAGACGTGGCAGAACTGACCAGACGAGCCCGCAAGGAGGCAGGCTTGACTCAAGAGGAGTTGGCGAGCCGAGCAGGGGTGGCCCGCTCCACCGTCGCTCGCATGGAAACCTTGGCCAGAGGCGATATGAGTGTGGCGGTCCTTGTGCGCCTGCTCGAAGCGGCGGGATACGACCTGAAGGCGGTCAAGCACGGCCACGGCAGAACGCTGGAAGACATCCTCGCCGAAGAGCGGCAAGGAAGTGAGTCGTGAAACTCGATGTTCACGTTCAAGGCAGGAAGGTCGCCCAGCTATTCCGCGAACGTGATGAATACGTGCTCAAGTACACCCCTGACGCAGCAGCGGCGGATTTTGTGAGCCTGACAATGCCGGTGCGCGATGCCCCTTGGCGCTGGCCCAGAGATCTGCATCCCTTCTTTCGACAGAACCTTCCTGAGGGCTACCTGCTTGGCGTGATTCGCGAAGAGTTCGGGCCGCTGCTTGATGGTACCGATCTATCACTACTGGCCGTGGTGGGTGGCAGGGGCATTGGCCGCGTCGCAGTGACACCGGAAGGTGTGATTCCCGGCACTGAACTGGAGCCGGTGCACGTGGAGGGACTGCTCGCTGGAGACAATACGGCTGAGCATTTTTCAGAACTGGTGCGACGTTACGCTCGCGCTGCCATTTCCGGCGCAGTACCCAAGTTCATCGCGCCCGACGCGAGCGATCGCGCAGCAATCCCTCTGGGCAAACCCACGCTGCGAACTGCACGCTACATAATCAAAGGGTCGGATGAGACCACGCCCTTTCTGGGGTTCAACGAGTTCTACAGCCTGCGCGTCCTGGCGCGTCTGAATGTCGTGCCGGTGGTCCAATCCAGAATGTCTCAGGATGGACGAGTGCTGGTGGTGGAGCGCTTCGATGTCGATGCCCAGGGACAACCAATCTATGGTCTGGAAGACGCCTGCAGTCTGCTCGGTCTGCCACCTCATGAAAAATACGCCACCACGACGGAGCGGGTCATCAAGGCAACACGGGCTTATCTGCCCTCGGCAACGCGACACCGACAACTGACATCACTGGGTTGGCTGTTGCTGACCAATTACGTGGTGCGCAATGCGAATTGCCACGCCAAGAACATGGCGCTGTATTACCGCTCTCTGACGGATGTGGCTTACACGCCTGTTTACGATGTCGTCACAACACAGGCCTATCCGCGCTATGCGGCAAACCCTCCAGGACTTTCACTGGCCGGACGCAAAACCTGGTTGCCCGGCAAGGCACTGGAAACATTCTTCAATACCACCCTGGGAATCGCGCCATCGGATTATGCTCGGATGGTGGAGCAGTTGTGTGAATCTGCCGTGGAGGTGGGGCAGGAGATCATCGAGGCTGCGTGCAACGAAACGCGTTGGCATGACATTGCGCGACAAATGGTGCATGCGTGGAATGAGGGGATGAACTCCCTGCTCACGACAAAGCGTGTTGGCCACTTTCAGGGGCTGCGTGCTGCAATCGACGCAGCCGGATTCTCGGACCCGGTTCCGCCAGAGCACCCTCATGTGGTGATCGGTCGCTCTGAATTGCTTCCACCGCGTCGAAAATAAGTGGTGTTCGCGAGTACGGCAACAGCCCTCATCCACCATAGAGTTCCGTCATCCATGATCATCGACTTGCAGCAAGCCCCTCACCTCATCCCCACCCTCGCCCGCTGGCATCACGCGGAATGGTCCGCGCTCAATCCCGGCCAGAGTCTCGAACAGCGCATCGCGCGCATGAGCCGTTACCGGACGGACGAGGCCCTGCCGCGCATGGTGGTGTGGCTGGACGGGGAGCAGCCGCTGGGCACAGCAGCCCTGGTGCAGAGCGACATGGATACGCGTCCGCAGCAGGGCCCGTGGCTCGCGGCCGTCTATGTGCGGGAGGATTGTCGGCGCCGGGGCATCGCCGAGGCGCTGATCTCTCACGTCGTGGCGCAGGCACGTGAAGCGGGACACCCGGAACTCTTTCTATTCACGCCGAGCCAGGCGCCCTATTACGCCCGCCGCGGCTGGCAGACGCTTGCGGTGGAGGACTATCGCGGCCAGCAGGTCACGGTGATGCACATGGCGCTGAACTCAGAGCAAACGGCATGAGCCTCGCGCAGCATGCACCCTTGATTCGCCGGGCCACCGCGCACGATGCCGCCGCGCTCGCAGCACTGGCCGAACGCACCTTTCGCGACACCTTCGCCGCGCAGAATTCGGCGCACAACATGGACCTGCATTGCCGCTCGCACTACGGCGCGGCCATGCAGGCGGCCGAGATCACGCGAGACGACCTGGTGACGCTGGTGGCGGAGGCGGCGGGCACGCTCGTCGCCTACGCTCAGTTGCGCCTGGCGGCGGCACCGGCGTGCGTGCCGGGCGCTCGCCCCGGCGAAATCCAGCGCTTCTATGTCGACCGGCCCTGGCACGGGCAAGGCATTGCTCACACACTCATGTCGGCGTGCCTGCACGCGCTCACCGAATGCGCTTGCGACACGGTGTGGCTGGGGGTGTGGGAGCACAATCCGCGCGCCATCGCCTTCTACCGCCGGCATGGCTTCGTCGAGGTAGGTGACCACTGCTTCGCGCTAGGGGATGATCCGCAGCGGGATATTCTGCTGGCGCGCGAGTTATCCGACTGATCTTTCAGAAAAGTAATCCATCAAGAACACGGCCCTGCCCTATATCGACTGCTATCTCGTGCCCGTGCCGCGCGCCAATCGCGACGCCTATGAAGCGCTGGCACAAGTGTCCGCCGCGGTGGTGAAAGAACATGGCGCGTTGCGTGTGCTGGAATGCTGGGCCGACGAGGCCGGGCCCCAGGCCGACAGCTACCATGCCGAGGCAGTGCGGCAGGACGCAGCGGACTATGGCGACTTCCGCCGCGCCGCGGGCGCCGCAGGGGATGAGACCGTGGTGCTGTCGTTTGTGGAATGGCCGGACAAGGCCACGCGCGATGCGGGCATGGCGAAGGTGACGGCCGATCCGCGCATGTTGTTCGACGACCTGCCGCCGGTGTTCGATGGCCGCCGTCTCATTGCCGGCGGCTTCCTGCCCATGCCGCTGGAGGCCACGGCGGTGTGAATCTCAGGCTCCGGCAAATTGCGCCAGCTTGTCCAGCGTCTGATACCCATACTCCACCGCGCCAAAGCCAATGACGCGATCGCGATGCAGACGCGAGGGGTGAATCTGCCGCAGCGTCACCACCGTCTTGCCATTGGCCTGGGCCGCGAAGCTCACCCGCATCTGGAAACGATCCGGGTCGTTGTCGACGTCGTGGCCGTGCTCGGCCTCGATGCTCGCGCCCGGCTCGATGCGCTTGAACACCATGCGATTGTCGTAGCGCGTGCCGTCGGGCCCGATCATGTCGAAACGCCAGCGCCCACCCTCGCGGATGTCGATCTCCTTCGTTACCACAGTGAAGCCTGCCGGGCCGAACCACTGCGGCAGGTGCGCCGGGTTAACCCACGCGTCGAACACCAGCGCCAGGGGCGCATCGATCACGCGGGTGATCACGACCTCGCGTTCCAGCAAGTCCTGCGGCCAGGCACTCTCATGCGGCTGAGTCATCGTCTTTCTCCTTGTTCGACTGGGCTTTCAGGGTCTCGATGTAGTCTTCCAGGCGATCGAAGCGCGCGTGCAGCAACTGGCGCTGCTCCTGCAGCCAGGCCTCGGTGGCGCTGAGGGCGTCGGGGCGCAGCACGCAGACACGGGTGCGGCCCTGCTTCTGGGTCTCGATCAGGCCGCTGCTCTCCAGCACGTGGATGTGCTTGAGCAGATTGGGCAAGGCCATGGCGTGGGGTTCCTTCAGTTCGCTGACGGAAGCGGGCCCCTGACACAGGCGCGTGAGGATGTCCCGGCGGGTCGAGTCCGACAGGGCGCCGAAGAGCTGATCGAGATTGTCTGAATACTTATCCATTTGGGTAACTATAGGCGGACGCCCGCCGCTTCGTCAACAGACGTTTTCCTGCGGGGCTTGCTCCCACCCCGAGGCCATGAGCATCATGCGGCTCCAAGCCAAGGAGCACTCTCCATGATCCCTTTGAACGATCTGCTGACCTTTGCCGGTGCGACATGAGCCGGTTGATGCTGTTCCACAGCGCTGTCCCGCACGACCCCGCCATCGACGCCTGGATGCAGGCGCGCCCGGGGCCGCTGGGCGAGCTCGCGCGGCACTGGTTCGCCGTCATGCGCCGCTGCGGCCCGGATATCCGCGAGCTGCTGCATGACAAGCACCCCACGGCCTGCGTCGGCGAAGCAGCGTTCTGTTATGTGAATGTCTTCACCGCCCACGTCAATGTGGGCTTCTTTCTGGGCGCCGAACTGGCTGATCCCGATGGGCTGCTGGAGGGGGAAGGCAAGTTCATGCGGCACGTCAAGTTGCGGCCGCAGACGCCGATGGATGCTGGGGCGCTGGAAGCGCTGATACGACGGGCCTGCGAGGACATGCGGGTCCGTCTGGCGACGTCGAGGCTGCCCCCCGCAGAAACAGAAACCCCCTGACATCCCCGCCACTGGGCGAGCATGTCAAGGGGCTTGATTCGATCAAGAACGGATCAGGTGTCCCTGACCCCGCTCCTTATTCCGCGGGCTCTAGACGCACCACGGCAGTCGGGGCGCGGCTGCGGTCTTCCAGGGCGACGTAGATGTAGCCGTCCGGGCCCTGACGCACATCGCGGATACGGCCGATGTGGTGCAGCAGAGTCTCTTCAGTGGCCACGCCCAGACCGTCTTCGGTCAGGGTCAGTCGGGCCAGCTGCTCACCGGCCAGGCCGCCGGCGATGATGTTGCCGTTCCAGCGCGGGAACTGGGAACCGTTGTACACGATCAGGCCGGATGCGGCGATGGAGGGCACCCAGAAGTACTCGGGGCTTTCCATGCCATCGGCAGCGATGGACTGGTGAATCGGAGTGCCGGCGCCGTAGTTCACGCCGCGACCGATCACGGGCCAGCCGTAGTTCTTGCCGGGCTCGACCAGGTTCAGCTCGTCACCGCCCTGGGGGCCGTGCTCGGTCATCCACAGCTGGTCGGTGACGGAGTCGTAGAACAGGCCCTGCGGGCTGCGGTGACCGTAGCTCCAGATGGCCGGCTCGGCGCCGCTCTGACCCACGAAGGGGTTGTCGCTGGGCACGCTGCCGTCGTCATTCAGACGCACGATCACGCCGTGGTGGTTGGAGATGTCCTGGGCGGGGTGCGCGGCCAGATCGCCAGTGGGCGGGGCCATGCGGTCACCCAGAGAGAGGTACAGGTGGCCCTCGTCGTCGAACACCATGCGGCCGCCGTAGTGGCCCTGGCCGTTGGCATTGGCCACGAAGATCTCTTCCACATCCACGAACTCGTCGTTGACCAGACGGCCGCGCACGATGGTGGTGGTGGAAGCGCCCTGCTCGGCCAGCGGCTTCGCGAAGCTGATGTAGAGGTACTGGTTGTTGGCGAAGTCCGGATGGGGCAGCACATCGAACAGGCCGGACTGACCGCCGGTGGTGAACACTTCCGGCACGCCGGGGACGGCGTCGGGCAGCAGCTGACCGTCACGCACGATGCGCAGACGACCCACACGCTCGGTGATCAGCATGTCGCCGTTCGGCAGCCAGGCCATGGACCAGGGAATCTGCAGGCCGTCGGCCACGGTCACGATCTTGAAATCATGCAGCACGGACTGTGTGACGTCGGACTGCGCCTGCACGACGCCGGCGGCACCCATGCCGACCCAGAGGGCGGTAGCTGCCAGTAATGGTTTGAACATGATTCTTCTCCTTGTAAATCGTCAATGAATTGTCTGGTGACCGCCGCCAAGT
>JALREE010000038.1 GCA_023256835.1 Pseudomonadales bacterium
CTCCATCAGCGTGGAGACCTTCGGCACCGGCAAGATGTCCGAAGAGCGCATCGTCACGCTGGTGCGTGAATTCTTCGAGCTGCGTCCGAAGGGCCTGATCCGCATGCTGGATCTGCTGCGCCCGATCTATCTGCCCACAGCTGCCTATGGTCACTTCGGCCGCGAGGAAGAGAACTTCACCTGGGAGAAAACCGACAAGGCCGACGCCCTGCGCGCCGCAGCCGGCCTCTGATGGCACCCTGAATTCACCACCAACACTTTCATCGACAACGACAGGATTCACACATGAGCAAGCACGATTACAAGGTGGCCGACATTTCCCTGGCCGAGTTCGGACGCAAGGAAGTCATTCTGGCCGAGGCGGAAATGCCCGCGCTGATGACCCTGCGCCAGCGCTACAAGGCCAGCCAGCCACTGGCCGGCGCGAAGATTCTGGGCTGCATTCACATGACCATTCAGACGGCCGTGCTGATCGAGACCCTGGTGGAACTCGGCGCGGAAGTGCGCTGGTCCTCCTGCAACATCTTCTCGACCCAGGACCACGCCGCCGCCTACATCGCCTCCAAGGGCATCGCTGTCTACGCCTGGAAGGGCCAGACCGTGGAAGAGGGCGACTGGTGCATCGAGCAGACCATTCTCAAGGACGGCAAGCCCTGGGATGCCAACATGATCCTGGACGACGGTGGTGATCTCACCGGCATGGTCCACAACAAGTACCCGCAGATGCTGGACAGAATCAACGGCATCACCGAAGAGACCACCACGGGCGTACACCGTCTGCTGGAAATGATGGCGGCCGGCACGCTGAAAGTGCCCGCCATCAATGTCAACGACTCGGTGACCAAGTCCAAGAACGACAACAAGTACGGCTGCCGCCACAGTCTTAACGACGGCATCAAGCGTGGCACCGACATGCTGCTGTCCGGCAAGCAGGCACTGGTCGTGGGCTACGGCGACGTGGGGAAGGGCTCGGCCCAGAGCCTGCGTCAGGAAGGCATGATCGTGAAGATCGCCGAGATCGACCCGATCTGCGCCATGCAGGCCTGCATGGACGGCTATGAAGTGGTGTCGCCCTACATCGACGGCAACAACACCGGCCGCCTCGAGGACATCGACCGCGCGCTGCTGAGCAAGCTGGACCTTATCGTCACGGCCACCGGCAACATCGACGTGTGCGACAAGAACATGCTGCAGACCGTCAAGAACGGCGCCATCATCTGCAACATCGGCCACTTCGACAACGAGATCGACACCGCCTTCATGCGCAGGACCTGGACGTGGGAAGAGATCAAGCCGCAGGTGCACAAGGTCTATCGCGGCGATGCCGAGAAGGACAAGGGCAACTACCTGCTGCTGCTCTCGGAAGGCCGCCTGATCAACCTGGGCAACGCCACCGGCCATCCGTCACGCATCATGGACGGCTCGTTCGCGAACCAGGTCATTGCCCAGATCTACATGTACGAGAAGGGCTTCGCGTCGCTGTCACCGGACTTCAAGAAGGACAACATCACGGTGGAAGTATTGCCCAAGCATCTGGACGAGCAGGTTGCTGCGCTGATGGTGGGTGGCTTCG
>JALREE010000086.1 GCA_023256835.1 Pseudomonadales bacterium
CTCAGCGGGGCGCCCAAGGTGCGCGCCATGGAGATCATCGACGAGCTGGAGCCTGTCAAGCGCGGCATCTACGGCGGCGCCATGGGCTATCTGGGCTGGAACGGCAACATGGACATGGCCATCGCCATCCGCACGGCCGTGATCAAGAACGAGCGGCTCTACGTGCAGGCCGGTGCCGGCGTGGTGGCCGATTCCGTGCCGCGCCTGGAATGGGAAGAGACGATCAACAAGGCGCGGGCCATCTTCCGGGCAGTGGAGCTGGCCGGCAAGGGGCTGCAGAACCCCTGACCCTGCCCCTCGGCCGCCCGCCTCGCACGCGAGTGAGCAATGCGTTCAGGGCGCACTGTCCTGCAGTTGCTTGAACGCGGCCAGAGCACGTTCCCGTGAAGCCTTCAGATCCACCACCGGGTGCGGGTAGGTGAGGCCGAGCGTCACGCCGGCCGCCGCCAGCACCTGGCTCGGTGCACTGGCCGGGTCATGCAGATACTTGTCCGGCAGCGCCGCCAGTTCTGGAACGTAGCGGCGAATATACGCACCCTGCGGGTCGAAGCGCTCGCTCTGCGTCACCGGATTGAAGACGCGGAAATAGGGCGCCGCATCGGCGCCGCAGCCGGCGATCCACTGCCAGCTCGCGCTGTTGGCGGCAAGATCGGCATCCACCAGACAATCCCAGAACCAGTCCTCGCCATGTCGCCAGTGCGTCAGCAGATTCTTCACCAGGAACGAGCCCACCACCATGCGCACGCGGTTGTGCATGTAGCCCGTCTGCCACAGCTCGCGCATGCCGGCATCCACGAGCGGGTAGCCCGTCATGCCGCGCTGCCAGGCGCGCAGCAGCGCAGGGTCGTCCTGCCAGGGAAAGTGGGCGAAGCGGCGCTGCAGGGGCGTCTCGCTCAGGTCGGGGTGGTCGTAGAGCAGGGCATGGGAGAATTCGCGCCAGCCGAGCTCCGACTGGAAGCAGTCCAGATCCTCCTCGACGCCCTGCTCGAGGCCCGCCCGCTGTGCGGCCTGCCAGACCTGATGCGGCGAGACCTCGCCGAAATGCAGATGCGGTGACAGCCGCGAGACATTCGGACGCTGCGGAAAGTTGCGGCCTTCCTTGTAGCCCGCGAGGCCCTGCGCCATGAAGGCCTGCAGGCGCTGCAATGCTGCGGCTTCGCCGATGTGCCAGGTGGCCTTCATCGTGCCGTCCCAGGGAATCTGCGGCAGCAGGGCCAGGGCGTCGATGCCCGCCTGACCGGCCGCCGCAGACCAGTGCAGCGTGAGACTGGCCGGTGCCGGCAGCGGTGCACGGGGCGGCGTGCTGCCGAGGCAGCCGCGGCGATAGTAGGGCGTGAAGACCTGATACGGTGTGCCATCGCTCTTGCGCACCTGCCAGGGTTCCCAGAGCAGGGCCCCATTGTGGCTGTGCACGGCCAAACCGGCCTGCTGCAGGGCCTCCTTCAGCGCCTTGTCGCGCGTGATGCGCCAGGGTTCGTAGCAGCGGTTCCAGTGCACCGCGCTGGCGCCGACCTCGCGGGCCAGCGCCGGCACCAGGTGCAGCGGGTCCCCGCGCAGCACAAGCAGACGACCGTCCAGGCTGGCATTGAGTGCTGCAAGGGAGTGATGCAGCCACCAGCGGCTGGCGCCGCCCATGGCCCAGTTGCCGCTGTTCACATCATCCAGAATGTAGAGCGGCAGCACGCTGCCCGCCGTGGCGGCGGCAGTCAGGCCGGGGTTGTCGGTCAGGCGCAGGTCCTGGCGGAACCAGTGGATGCAGACGGGTGCGCTGATGATGTCTCTCCTGCAGTGGTGTCGAGTCAGGCTGCAGTATACGCGGGCACGCTGGCGGTGGATGTGCAGGGAGGCTCAGGGAGCGAAGGGGTTTGCGTGGGCGGGATTCGCCAGAAACGTCTCGTCGGTCAGGCTGTCGAGGAAGGCCAGCAGATCGGCGATCTCTTCTGCCGTGAAGTCGAAGCCCACGATGAACGCACTGCGATTCGGGTTGGGGGGCTGGCCGTCGCGCACGGCGCGCCCTTGCCTGGCGTAGTGCTCGGTCAGCACCTGCTCCAGGCTTGTGATGGAGCCATCGTGCATGTAGGGCGCGGTGCGGGCAATGTTGAGCAGCGTGGGCGTGCGGAACTTGCCTTCATCCTTCGGGTCGTCGGTCACCTCGCGCAGGCCCGGATTGGCCATGGGATAGGCCCCCCGACCATCGACGTTGTAAAGCCCGGTGTTGTGGAATCCGAGTTCCTCGAACGGCAGGCGCGCGTGCACCACGTTGTCGGTGAAGCTCAGGCCGCCGTGGCAGTGATAGCACTCGTATTTCTCACCGAAGAAAAGCGCTTCGCCGCGCAGGGCCGACTCGCTCATGGCCTCGCGCTCGCCTTCGTACTTGAAGCGGTAATAGGGGGCGCGGAATGCCAGCAGGCTGCGCTCGAAGCTGGCAATCGCCTTGGTGAGAGTAGAAAGCGAAATGGCACCTTCCACCTCAGGAAAAGCTTCCTTGAACATGGCCGGGTAGTGCGCGTCCTCGCGCAGGCGCTGCAGCAGCAAGTCTTCCTGTCCTTCCATGCCCATCTCCACTGGATGCGAGCCGAAGATGGGCACCAATGCCTGGGTCTCCAGCGAATTCATCAGCGGGTTGGCCCAGGTCAGCGAGGGCAGATAGGCCACATTCACCAGTGCCATCGCGCTGCGCGCGCCGCGCAGGCCGTTGATGCCGGGCGAGGTGGCCTGGCCGTCGGCAAAGCCTTTCTCCTGGACGTGGCAGGTGCTGCAGGACATGGAATTGTCCAGCGAGAGACGGGGGTCATGGAACAGATGACGGCCAAGCTCGACCTTGGCCGCACTCATGGGATTGTCGGGCGGTACGCGCGGTGGCGGCACCCAGGCAGGCAGCCCCCAGTCATAGTCGCCCTGGACGCTCGGCTCGGCGGCCGAGGCGGCAAGCGGCCACAGACTCTGAGCCGCCAGCAGCAGGGCGGGCAGCACGCGCTGCAAGGGGCGCGTCATCGTGCGTGGAAGAACTGCTGCGGCTGAGGGGCCACGTCGCCCACCGCGAAGCCGAAGGCGCGCAGGACCTCGGCGCACTCGGGGTCGCGCAGGCCGGACATGCAGCCAGGCGCCGTATCAGGGGTGTTCACATCCACATTGGCTTTGCTCAGGACCTTGCCGATATCCGCCACCACCACCCCGGTAGCGAGGTCGAAGTCGTCGAAACGCACCGTTACCAGATTCGGATTGGCGCAGGCCGCCGTGGGCGCCGTGGTCCGCGATTCGGCGGCGCAGCCGGTGCTGCCCAGATGCACCACGAAGCCTGCCGCTTCCTCTTCGCCGCCTTCGGGAGGCATGGCATTGCGCGGCATGCCACCGGGCATCGCGCCGGCATTGGGCATGGCCATGCGCATCGCCATCGGTGCCGCTGCACGCTTGAGATCTTCCTCGGTGATGGGTCGGCCAGAGGTGCTCATGTCCACCTTCAGAAAACGATGGCCGCCCTGCCAGTTCCAGAACATCGCGCTGAGACTCAAGGGCGAGGGGGCCTGCACGACATCGGTGTGATTCAGTGCGAAGGGCACGCCCAGGGTGAACTCCACGCCGGTGTAGTCGCCCTCCGGCACGCTGCCCTTGATGCTGTCGTTCAAGGCCGCGTTGCCGTTGATGCAGGGGCCGGTGCCATTCTCGAAGTCCAGCAGCGCCAGATTCTCTTGCTGCCACATGCCGTCCTGCGTCAGTTGCAGGGGCACGGCATTGCCTGCGGCGTCGATAAGAGCGACGGCGGAGATGAAGAAGCGATAGTCTCCTGGGGAGACGGTGGAGGCCGTCGTGCCTACCGGGGAATACTGCTGGCCACAACTGAAGGCCTCACCGTTGACTTCGGCGGTGAAGCGCAGGGAGACGTCTTCTGCTGTCGCGTCGGAGGCAATCACGGCGGCGACGAGGGCGAGGGAGGACGCAAGGAGCGATCCGTGGAAAGGCATGAGTCATGGCACCTCTGAAGGGGAGAGTGCCGTCATTGTTGTGCGACACCACGTCGTCGTCCATGTGGCATGGTGTCGCACGTCCTGCAATTTCACACCAGCGTGTAGGCGACGCCCGTCTGTGCCAGCCCCACCAGGTCGATGGCGGCGGTGTTGAGCGCGTGCTCGGCCGCCATCACGCCCAGCTGACCACTGCTGATTTCGCCGCGATCGAGCATGCCGGCGAACTGCGACAGGGTGGCTTCGTCCGGCGCAGCGCCGGCCAGGTTCTGATGGATCAGGGTGACGATGCCGCGCGCGCTGGTGTCCCCGCCCCGCACCACGCTGATGGCCATGCTGGCGACTTCGGTGGGGCTCATGCCCTTGTCCAGCAGGTCGATCACCGTGCCCATGTAGAGCTTGTTCTGCACCGTGGCCTTGCCGGCAATCGCGCCCAGCAGCTTGGCAGCCATGCCGGCATTGCCGTCGAGGTCGAAGGCAATGCCCTGATCCGCGAACACCGCGCGTTCCACGCTGACGAGGGTGTCGCGCCCTTGCGTGCCCTGGGTGTCCTCGATCAGCCAGTGGCTGCCGGACTTGGTGACGCGGAAGCTGCTCGCATTGGCGCTGTAGCTGGCGATGTCAACGCCGCCACCGCCGCTGAAGATGTCATTGCCGGCACCGCCGCTGAAGCGGTCGCCGTCGCCGTTGCCCACCAGGGTGTCATCCCCGGAGGTGCCGCTGAGGGTGTCCATGACGGCTGTCACGCGGATGGTGACGGACGCTGCTGCGGAGTTCGTCAGGCCATCCGAGGCCACATAGGTGAAGCTGTCCTCGCCGGAGTATTCCTGCTGCGGCGTGTAGACGTAGCGGCCGTCGGCGCTCAGGGTGACGCTGCCGTGGGCCGGACTGTCCCGCAGGGCATAACTCAGGGCCTGGCCCTCCTTGTCCGTCGCGGCGGGCACCGTGCCGCTGACGCTCTTGTCTTCTTCCACCGTGCTCTGCGCGTTGGTGGCGACTGGGGCCTGATTGGCCACGGTGTTGAACGTCAGGCTACGCTGCACGACGCCGTTGGCAGAAGCGTCCGCCACGGCCGAGGTTTCCAGCGTCACGGTGTATGTGCTGCCGTACTGGAGGTTCGCACTCGGGTTGATGACCAGGGTGCGGCCGTTGAGACTGACCTGCGCGCTGCCCGCGGCGAAGCGTTCAAGCACGGTGCCAGCCGAAGTGCTGAGCACGATCGCTCCAGTGCCTCGGGCGATGTTTTCATTGAACCCGAGTTCCAGATTCGCATCCACCGCGGCGCTGAAGCCGGTGGTGTGGAAATTGAAGCTGCTGATCTCCGGTGCCTTGATGTCCTTGAACATGGCCGCCAGATCGACCACGTCGCGGTCGGCATTGAATTGCACATACTCCACGTTCTTCAGCCGCAGGTGATAGGTGCTGCTGGCACCGCTCACCGAGTCCACGTGGATGATGCCCTCGTTGTCCTGGGTGATCAGGAAGCGACTGCGAGGCAGGCGTTCGAAGCTCAGGCGGTCGATGCCGGCCAGCCCGTCGATGAGGGTGTTGCTGGGGTCGCCGTAACGCGGGACGGTCCAGGTGTTGTTTCCGGTGGTGGCAAGATAGGCCATGGCAGGACTCCTTCAGAGCAGCAGAGGATTGAGTGCGTCGAGAAACGCGGGTGCCGGGGTGAAACCGATCACGCGGGCCGGCGCACTCGAAGGCGTGGCGGGATCGAACAGCAGAATGGCCGGCGGCCCGAACAGCGAATAGGCTTTCATCAACGCGCGGTCGTCGGCGTTGTTGGCGGTCACGTCCACCTGCAGCAGTTCGAAGCGCGCCATGGTGGCGGCCACCTGTGGGTCACTGAAGGTGAAGCGTTCCATTTCCTTGCAGGCCACACACCAGTCCGCGTAGAAGTCGAGCATGACGGGACGGGTGGCCGTGGCGCGGATCTGCTCCAGCTCCGCCAGACTGGCAATGCGGCGGAAGCTCACCGCGTCGGCTTCCACAGCAGCAGGCGACGTGCCGCCGAAGTGGGCCAGCGGCTGCAGCGGGCTGCGCGCCCCGCTGACGGCCCCGATGATCTGGGCCAGGCCGATCACCAGCAGCAGCACCGCCAGCATGGCGCTGACGCGGGAGCGGAAATTCGCGGGAGTCGACGCGGCGGTGCGATCGAACAGGCCCAGATACATCGCGCTCAACAGCGCCAGGGCTCCCCACAACAGCATGATGACGGCCACCGGCAGCACCGGCGTCACCATCCAGATGGCCACGGCGAGCAGCAGCAGGCCGAACAGTTCCTTGACGTGCACCATCCACGCGCCGGCACGCGGCAGCAGACTGCCGGCGGAGAGGCCCGTGAGCAGCAGCGGCACACTCATGCCCATGGCCATGGCGAACAGGGCCGTGCCGCCCAGCACCACGTCGCCCGTCTGGCTGATGTAGACCAGGGCCCCGGCCAGCGGCGCCGCCACGCAGGGGCCGACGATCAGCGAGGACACTGCGCCCAGCACGAACACGCTGGCCATCTGGCCGCCCTGCAGGCCGCCACTGACATTGTTCAGTCTTGCCTGCAGGCCTTGCGGCAGTTCGAGTTGGTAGACATCGAACATCGACAGCGAGAACAGCACCAGCAGTGTCGCGAAGCTCAGCAGCAGCCACGGGGCCTGCAGATAGGCCGCGAGCCCTTCGCCGAGCAGGCCGGCGGCCACGCCCATGGCGGTGTAGACCAGGGCCATGCCCAGGCAGTAGGCCAGGGACAGGCGCAGCCCGTGCAAACGACTGTTCTGCCCTTGTTTGTCCATGCCCACGATGATGGAGGAGAGGATGGGCACCATGGGCAGCACGCAGGGGGTGAACGAGAGCAGCAGGCCGAACACGAGGAAGCCGCCAGCGATGGTCCACAGATTGCGCGACTGCAGCATGCGCGTGGCGAGGCTGGTCTCGTCTTCGGTCGGCTGGCTCAGCGCGCTGTCTGCAACGGGAGCAGCCGCCGCCATCACGGCAGGCGTCGGCGCGGACTCGACGGGGGCGGAGAACAGATCGGACGCGCCCTGCAGGGTCAGCAGCCCGCGTGCGCCCGGCACCAGCTCGTAACGCTTGGTGATGGGCGGGTAGCACAGGCCGGCTTCCGCGCAGCCCTGATAGGTGATGCTGAGCGGCTGCGCGGCATTGAGGGTAGGCAGCGGCACGACCAGGCTCAGCGGCTCGGTGTAGATGGCCATGTCCTCGCCGAAGTTCTCGTCGAAATGGATCTCGGCAGGCGGCATGGCGATGGCAGTGGCGTCTAGCCCTTCGGAGGCGATGACGAATTTGTCCCGGTAGAGCTTGTAGCCCTCGGCGATGTCCCAGTGCAGCGTGGCGGCATCCGCCTGCTGCTCGACGCTGAGCACGAAGGCAACTTCCGGGTCGAGGAACTCGTCCTGGGCCAGCGCGCTCGTGGCGCTGAAGCCGAGCAGCACGGCCAGCAGACCGCGAGTGAGAAATTCAGGCATTGGCTGACTCCTGATGCAGCATTCCAGAATGATCGACTGCCAGAAAACTCAGGCCGGTGCTGCGCAGGAACGGCAGCGCCTGCTCTTCCAGCAGCATGGCGATGGTGGTGAAGGCGCCGGCAATCAGTGCACTGGGCGCCAGCACGGAGACGGACTGCCAGTGGGCGGCAGGCTGGCCGGTGCGCGGGTTCAACACGTGGCAGTAACGCTTGCCGTCCTGCTCGAAATAGCGCTCGTAGTCGCCACTGGTGGCCAGCGCGCCGGCGCTGACCGGGATGCTGGCGAGCAGGCGCGAGGCATCGCGTGGATGGCGGATGCCGATGGTCCAGGGGCTGCCATCGGCTTTGGGGCCGATCACCCGCAGATCGCCCGCCAGGTTGACGTAACCGTGAGTGACGCCGGCTTCGGCCAGCAGAGTGGCTGCGCGGTCGGCCGCGTATTCCTTGCCGAAGCCGCCGAAGTCCAGCTCCATGCCCGGCGTGCGCAGCTGCACCTGATTGCCCTCGCGCTCGATGCCACTCATGCCGATCAGCGGCAGCAGTGCCGCGATCTCGTCTGCATGCGGGACACGTGCCGCCTTGAAATCCCAGGCGCGGCGCAGCACGCCGCAGGTGATGTCGAACAGGCCGGTGCTGTGCGCGTGCAGCAGCTGCGCCTTGTCCAACAGGTCGAGGGTTTCCTCGTCGCACACGACAGGCCCGTTGTGGGCGTTGATGCGACTGAGCAGGCTGAAGGGGCGGTAGCGGGAGTACTTGTGCTCGATGCGCAGCACTTCCTGCACCGCCAGGGTGGTGAGATGTTCCGCTTCAGCGGCACTGTCCACGCCGGCCAGCACCACTTCGCAGTGACTGGCCATGGCCTGGAACTCGTGTCGATGCAGCGGCAGGTTCATGGCGTGCCTCAGAACGCGTAACTCACGCCGAACTGGATGCTGCGCGCGCCGAAGTCCGGCAGGCCCTTGCTGCCCGTGCCCAGAGCCCAACCGCCGCGCTGCTCGTAGCGCTCGTACTTCAGGTCCGCCGTCCAGGCCTCGCCGAAATGCTTGCTCAGCTTCATGCCGTAGGTGATGGCGCCGAACGCGGAGAGGCGCTGGTCCATGGAGGCGTAGCCGCCGCCGGTGTACAAGGGGTAGACCACCGAGATCGGCGCGCCGAAGGTGTCGGCATCGGCCCAGGGGTCATGGGCCACCGGGTCGAAATAGAAGTCCGCCGCGCTCTGGGAATACAGTCGCGCCAGCGGCGTCACGCTCCACTCGTTCGGCAGGGTGATCACGTAGTCCAGCTCCAGGGTGTGCGCACGGATGTCGTTGCTGTCGGTGTAGTAGCGATAGCTGCTCTGCAGCGTGTCGCCGTTGTTCGCGAAGTGGTGATTCCAGCGCAGCAGCACGGAGTTGCTGTCCCGCGAATCCGGGCGTGCGTCGTAGAGCTTGTACTGGTCGGCGTAGTAACCGCGGCCGCGAGTGTGGTGCAGCGTTACCTGCGCAATGTCGGTCTGGCTCAGCACCTGGGTCACGCCGAAGGCCACGTCGAACACGCGCTTGTCTGCCTTCTGCTCCAGAAACTGACTGTTAGGCAGAATCTGGTCGGCGGTGTAGCCCAGACCGAGGATGAAAGTGGTGTTCTGACTCGGCGTGGCCCAGGAGCCTTGCACGGAGTAGTTGCGCGACAGATAGTCTTTCTCCTTCGAGTAGGCCGTGCCTGCCGTGAGGCTGCCCTGCTGGAAGTAGCGCGTGAGCGCCCCGGTGTAGGCCTTGCGCGTGTCCTTGATCTGCGCCAGCGAAGACGAGTGATAGCGGGGCGAGGCGCCGGAAATGGCGTCATGCACGGCGGTGCCGGTGATCGCCCACTGACCCGCGATGGGCACTTCGAAGAGCAGGGACTCGGCGTCGATGTCGATGCGGTCGGCGCCGGGCTGGAAGTCCTGATAGCTGAGAGTCTTGAGGCTGAGAGTCGCCTTCTCGGGCGCCGCCTCGGCCAAGGCCTGCGGGCTGCCGAGCACGGCCGTGGTCGCCAGGGCGGCGAGGCCGCTGTTGCACAGGGCCTGCATAAAGAGTTTCCCGTTGGGGGTCAGCGCTTGCGTGGAATCCTTGTTCATCATGTCTCTGCGCTGCTTCAGTTGCAGCCGCAGCCTCCGCCGCCCACGCCGGCACCGCCGAAGGCGGCTTCCTTGCTGCTGTAGGTGTGTTCCACGAAGGCGGAATCCAGACGGTCCTCGTCGAAGATCATGTCAGGTTGCGCCAGCATGCCTTTCTCCCAGGGCTGCACGGGCTGTATCAGCGAGCAGGAAGAAAAAAAGGCGCTGACAAGAATCAGCGCCAGGGCCTTGCGTCGAAGAGGAAGTCGAAAACGTGAGTGGGTCATCGGGCGCTCTCCAGTGCCTGTTGAATGGAGGCCTCGAGGCTCTCGCGGTGCGAGGCGTTGAAGCCGCTGTGCTGCAGGATGATCTCGCCACTGGCGTCGATCAGGTAACTGGTGGGCATGCCCTTCACGCCGTACTGCGGCGGCAGGGTGGCCGTCGGGTCGAACACCACGGAGAACGCGGCAGGATTCTTCTCGAGGAATTTCTCCGCATCGGCGCGACTGGTGTCCAGATTGACGGCCACGATCTCCAGGCCCTGGGCCTGATACTTGCCCAGCATCTCGTTCATCCACGGGAAGGACTGGCGACACGGACCGCACCAGGACGCCCAGAAATCGAGATACACGACCTTGCCGCGCAATTGCGTGAGACTCACAGCCTGCCCGGCTGCATTGCTGAGGGTGAATTCGGGAGCCGGCGCTGCCAGCGCACTCGCGCCGATCAGCAGGCCTGCGGCGAGAACCAGAGGGGTGAGACGTCGTGCCATGAAAGACTCCTGTGCCTGTTTGCTGAACCTTGGCCTGCAGTATGCGCAGCGAGTCTTAAGGATTTCTTAACCCCCGAATGACGGGGGTCGAGCCTATTGCAACGATTTGTAAGCAAGCCTGATCCACACGGTCATATGAGGTATATTGCCTCACCAATTTCAGGAAGCCTGCCTGTCATCTGCGTTCATAAATTTCAATAATATCGAGTTTTTTCAAATGCCTAGACTGACCATTCCGGTGCCAAGCGGCCCCCTTGCCGCTGCCATTTCTACCGCCCTGCTCGCGCTTTCCACCCCCTCGCTCCACGCCCAGGACATCGCCACCCAACTCCCCCAGCTCGATGACGGCGCCGCCGATATCCGCCTGGATGGTCGCCTTGACGAGGGCGTCTGGCAGAACGTGCCCTACATCGACGGCATGCGCGTGGTGATTCCCGACACCCTGGCCGAGCCGGCTTACGAGACTCACACACGCATCTTCTACACCGAGCGCGGCATCTACGTGGGGGTGATGAACTACCAGCCGGCCGACACCATCGTGGCGCGCATGACCTCGCGTGACACCCGGCTCGAACGCGACGGTTTCGTCTTCAACCTCGACCCCTCGGGCGAGGGGCTTTACGGCTACATGATGCGCATCAACCTCGGCGGCTCGATGACCGACGGCACGATCCTGCCCGAGCGTCAGTTCAATCTGCAGTGGGACGGTTCCTGGGATGCCGAGACCAGCCAGGTCGAAGGCGGCTGGTCGGCCGAGATGGGGCTCCGGCGTTTCGTATTCGGTGACAACGAGCCGATGGTGCAACACTGGCACCGCACCTGGCAGGAGGCCCTCGCCTGACCGCGCGGTCGGGCGAGTGAGA
>JALREE010000095.1 GCA_023256835.1 Pseudomonadales bacterium
CAAGGACAACCGCGGAAATCACCACGGCAAGAAACGGGACAAGGAGCTGGAAACTCGCCACGCGCGCAGGGCCAACCACCGGCACCGCAGTGAAGTAGAGGACGTTGGCGAGGCTGCTCGAACCGAATGTGGCATAGAGGATGCCAAAGAGTGCAACCGCAGGGATTGCGGGGGAACCGAGGTCTGCCCACTGACTCGCGCCGAATGGAATCAACACGGCCCCACCGATCACCATGCTCCACCCTGTGAACGCAAGTGCGCCAGTGCGCGGGATCACCCGTGCGCCGGCGAGAAGATACGAGGCCCAACAGGCGGCGGCGAGGAGCGTTGCAGTGACGCCAGCGGTCGTCCCACCGAATGCGCCCGCCCCTTCACCCAACGCCACCGCCGCAACGCCCGCAAATGCGATCAAGCCGCCAGCGATCGTTGCGGGACGTAGCGGATCTATGCGAAGAAGCGCCGCAAAGATCGCCGTGAGGAATGGAGTAACCGCAATCAACAGCGCGCTTGTTCCGGCGTTGATGGTTCCGAGTGACCCAGCCCAGAGGAGTTGATAGGTTCCTTGGCCAACCACGCCAAAGAGGCCTGTGGGTAATAAACGTGCGGCCGCTGTGAGCGAGCGGGTATGAGGTCTGGAAGCGACGACATGACCCGTTCGCTGACGAAAGTGGCTCCTGAATGACAGGCTGTCAGCGGTTCAGGCGAAGGCTGGGAGGCGATAGAACTTTGTGGCGTTGCCGTGCAGCAGTTTTTTCTGATCTTCCAGCGGTCGACTGGCAATCAGGGCTCGCAGTGTGGTCAGCCAGTCCTTGTATGAGCCGCCCAGCAGGCAGACCGGCCAGTCACCCCCAAAGATAACTCGATCCGGCCCAAAGGTGTCGAGGCAGTGATTGACGACAGGAGCCAGAGAGTCGGCAAACGGGACTCCCGCAGGAGCTCTCGCGATGACTCCTGAGATCTTGCAGATGACATTTGAGCAGTCGGCGAGGGTTTTGATGTCATCGCGCCATTTTGCGGGATCGTGCAGTTTGGTGTCCGACTTTGGCGGAGTTTTCATGAAGGCGGCGGGATCGGCGTTGCCGCAGTGATCAACGATAAAGCGCGTGTCGGGGCATTTTCGGGCAAGTGCTGCGCCGTCGGCCAGTTCACCTGGTCGCATGCAGAGGTCGAAGCTGAGGTTCAGTTCGCCGAG
This sequence comes from Pseudomonadales bacterium, assembly GCA_023256835.1. GTDB lineage: Bacteria > Pseudomonadota > Gammaproteobacteria > Pseudomonadales > Pseudohongiellaceae > UBA5078. The sequence goes on from JALREE010000095.1 coordinate 1,193, forward strand.
CAGCTGGATGGATTTTACGAACTGGGCTTCCAGGCACATGCCGGCCGCTGCGGTTTCAGCGTGCAGCACCTGGCGGACGCCGCGGATTTCCGGGGCCTTCGCCAGTTTGCGGATGTAATCTGCGAAGGTTTCCAGTCCGGGTCTTCCGGAGATGACGGCAGCGACAGTTGGTGCTTTCTTTGAGCGGCAGATGCTGATGAGGGTTTCCGCTTCCAGCACATGATCTTCCGGCCGTACGTCGACTTCCATGTAAACGGCCTGTACGACGTTCAGACCGGCTGTGGCGGCTGCGTATTCTGTCAGTCCATAGTTTTGTTTCAGCACCTGTGGGGCGTCTGTCAGCCAGGGCAGCTGGAGTTTCTTCAGGTCCCAGAGGTGCTGGTGTGTGTCGATGGCCGGGATC
>JALREE010000128.1 GCA_023256835.1 Pseudomonadales bacterium
CCACCAGGGCCGCTTGCAAGCAAGCCCCCACCTCACATCATCGGTTCATGCTCCGCATCGCGCGGCAGATGAATCTTCACGCGCGTGCCCACGCCCAGTTCGCTGCTGATTTCCAGCCGCCCGCCGTGCGCCTGCGCGATCAGCCGGCACAGATACAGACCCAGGCCGAATCCGCCCGTGTTGCGCTGCCGGGCACTGTCCGGTCGGTAGAAGGGCTCGCTCAGATGCTCCATGTGCTCCGCCGCGATGCCTTCGCCCTCATCTTCCACTTCCAGGGAGACCTCCGTGTCCGAGAATGCCACCCGCACCGTGATGGGATTGTCCCGACCGTGCCGGATGGCATTGTTCACGATGTTGGTGAGCAGCAGCCGCGTGCGCAGCTTGTCCACGTTCACGCAGACATCCTCTTCCGGCCGCTGGTAATCCACACCGGGAGCGTAATTCTGGAAGTAGGGTTCAAGCACCAGGCCGATGTAGTCCGCGAAATCCACCGGCTCCGCCAGCAGCGCCTGATGCTGGTTGCTCAGACGCTCCGCCTCGATCAGGTCGGAGATCAGCAGGTCGATCTCGTTGATGTCGTCAGCCAGCGCATCGCGCACCGCGTCGTTGTCCATGAATTCCAGCTGCAGCTTGGCGCGCGTGATCGGCGTGCGCAGTTCGTGGCTGATGGCCAGCAGCAGCTGACGCTTGGCTTCCAGCATCTGCTGCAGCGAATCCGCCATGTGATTCACGCTCTGGGTCAGTTCGCCCAGTTCGTCGGTGCGGCGAGTCTTCACGCGATAACTCAGGTCGCCCTCGCAGATGCGTTCCGCCCCCTCGCGCAGCTTGCGCACCGGCTCCACCAGCAGGCGGTGCACCAGCAGGTAATTGAGCAGCAGGGCGAGTGCGGCGAGAGCCAGACCGATGTACACCACGATGTAGTCGTAGTCGCTCAGCGTGGGTACGCGACGATTGAGGTAGTACTCATAGGCGCCGCGTGCCACACGAATCACTTCCTCGTTGCCCGAAAGCATCACCTGGGCTTCGCGGGAGAGCTGACGCACGAACACGGCGCTGTCCACATCGAGATCGTTCTGGTCGTCGGACTGCCAGTTGATGTGCGGACTGCGGATGATGATGGTGAGTGAGAGTTCCTGGGCCAGCTGAGTGGCGCGCTGCAGATCGGGTGGCACGCCGATGTTGTCGACGATGAGCGTGATGTTGTCGAGATAGAAATCCGGCAGCGGGTTGAGGCGCTCGGCGCGCCAGTTCTCGTCGATCTGGCGGAGGGACAGCGTGATGATCAGGAAGAACACCAGCACCGTCACGCTGAAGATCAGGAACAGGCGAAAGAAGAGAGAGTTGTTGATGCGTCCAGGCAGAGTCTTCATGGTGATGCCACTGGTGCGGCGCAGGCCTCAGCCTGGCTCACCCACAAAGGTGTAGCCGCGACCCCACACCGTCTTGATGAAGCGCGGCGTCTTCGAGGTGTCCTTGAGCTTGTGGCGCAGCCGGCTGACGAGAGTGTCCACGGCGCGCGAAAACAATTCTGCGTCGATGCCGCGCAGGCGGTTCATCAGTTCGTCACGGGTGAAGGTCTTGTTGGGTGACTGCATGAACAGCAGCAGAAGCTCGTACTCCATGGTGGTCAGTTCGACGATCTCCTCATCCAGCTTGACCAGGCGCCGCACCGTGTCCACTTCCAGGCCCTGAATTCTCGGCACATCCAGCTGGCTGCGTGCTTCATCACTGGTGCGGCGCAGGATATTGGTGATGCGCGCCACCAGTTCGCGGGGTTCAAATGGCTTGGGCAGGTAATCGTCGGCACCCAGCTCGAGCCCGACGATGCGGTCAGTGACTTCGCCGTGGGCGGTAAGCATCAGGATGGGCAGCTGGCCGTACAGTGACGATTTGGCGCGAATCTCGCGGCAGATTTCGAAACCGTCCTTTTCGGGCAGCATGACATCCAGGATCAGCAGATCAGGTTTGTTGCGCTTGAGGTATTCGAAACCCTTCGACGGCGTATGGGCTGCCGTCACCTTCATGTCATAGCGCTCCAGATATTGCGTCAGCAACTGTCCGAGTTTCTCGTCGTCATCTATCAGCAGAATCTGTTTCATGCCGCACCCTGAATGCAAGTCTGACCGAGTGTACGAAGTCGGCCAGGGGAAATCAATCAGACTGGCTGGCGCTGCACGCTAGTGCCTTGGCAGGGGCAGCGGTAGTATGATTGCCCGCCATCGGGCCGTGCAGGCCCTCCCTCTACGAGTGATCGCGATGATTTCCCTGAACAATGCCACGCTGATGCGCGGCGAACTGGTGCTGCTGCGCGATGCCAGTCTGGCCATTCACAATGGGCAGAAGATAGGCGTCATTGGTCGCAATGGCAGCGGCAAATCCAGCCTGTTTGCCTGTCTTCTGGGGCAACTGGCGCTGGATCAGGGCGATCTGTCCATGCCGGAAGGTCTGCGGTGTGCGCACATGCGTCAGGAGACCGTGGCTTCGGCCACGTCGGCGGTGGACTTCGTGATTGATGGCGATGCGCGCTACCGCGAGATCGAACGGCTGTTGCACGCGGCGGAGGCAAAGGGCGACGGTTCGGCCATTGCCCATCTGCACAGCGACATGGACAAGATTGGCGGCTACGACATTCGTTTCCGGGCAATGCAGTTGCTATCGGGACTCGGCTTTTCGGCTGAACAGTTCGACAATCCCGTCTCGAGCTTTTCCGGGGGCTGGCGCATCCGCCTGAATCTCGCCGCCGCCCTGATGGCACCCTCCGACCTGCTGCTGCTGGACGAGCCCACCAACCACCTCGACCTGGAAGCCACGCTATGGCTGGAACAATGGCTCAAGCGTTATCAGGGCACGCTGCTGATCATTTCCCACGACCGCAGTTTTCTCGACGAAGTCATCTCGTATGTGGTGAGCGTCGAGCAACAGAAACTCACACTCTATCGCGGCAACTACAGCAGTTTTGAAACGCAGCGTGCAGAACGGCTCTCCCAGGAGCAGGCCATGTTCGAGAAGCAGCAGCGGCGCGTGGCCGAGATCGAGGACTTCGTGCGGCGTTTCCGTGCCAAGGCCACCAAGGCGCGGCAGGCTCAGAGTCGCCTCACGGAGCTTGACCGCATGCAGCTGATTGCGCCGGCGCATATCGACTCGCCATTCCATTTCGAGTTCCCGGCACCGGAGCGCCTGCCTGCCGAGCTGCTGGCGCTGGACAAGGTGAGCGTCGGCTATGGTTCGCCACTGGTCAGCAATATCCGACTGACCATTCGCGACACCACGCGCATCGGTCTGCTGGGTTTCAACGGCTGCGGCAAGTCCACGCTGCTGCGCACGATTGCGAGCGATCTGGCTCCCCTGGCCGGAGAAATGCGCAGCTCGAAGTTTCTGCAGGTGGGGTATTTCGCTCAGCACCAGGTGGACGTGCTGGATCAGCGCGCCAGCCCGATGCTGCTCCTGCAGCGACTGGATCCGGCGGCGCGTGA
>JALREE010000167.1 GCA_023256835.1 Pseudomonadales bacterium
AGCAGTTCGTTGAGGTCAGCACGTGCAGTTCGCAGGGCCTCTCGTCGTTCAGCGATCACCAGCTGATTGGCGTCAAACTGGGCGGTCAACTCAGCGTTGGTAGCATTTTCCTGCTCAATTCTTGCCGTGGTTTCGTCAAGAATCTGTTGCTGCTGGTTGGCCTGCTGCTGGAAGCGCTGTTCGCGCTCACGATGCTCTGCAGACTGAGCTACTCGGTCCGCCTCAACGTTGCTCAGCAATTCAGCCAAAGTGGTCGCCGGCTGCTGAGCGTAGGACTGTGACGAAATGGCCAAGAAGAGGCCGGTCACGGAAATACCTGCAAATTTGATTATTTTTTTCACTGTGCTGACTCCGGTGCAACGATTGGAATTTCCAAGATAGAGGGCGACACAAGCCCACTGGATACACTGATTGCTCGCTGAACTGCTGTTCTGTACTCGACCGGGTCAAGCGTGACCCAAGCTCCTGCTGCCTTGTCCCAGGCGCCAGTCAAAGTGCGGTCCTTGGTCTGATACAGCAGAGCAATGCGGCCTACACGCAGGATGTCCACGTCACGATCGACACCTTCGACATTGAGAGTCGTCGGGTAAGTTTCGTGGGTGCGGCCGTAATTGTTTTCAGTTTGGTACAGCACCAGAATCTGGCGGAATTTCTCTGCTACAGAGACATCCGGGCTGTCGATTGCATCACGAGCGAATTGCAGACGAGCTCGACGCTCTTCCTGCTGGAAAGGCAGGTCCAACTCAACGAACTGCTCAATGCTAGCGAGCATTTTCGTCATCAAGAGAGGCATTTCCTGGGTTACAACAGCAACGTCGGTAATGGACTGCTGCAGGGTGGCAATATTTTCTTCCTGAACGGATATCTGCTTGCGCAGACCGGCATTCAGAACAAGCATTGCTTCCAGGTTGTCATTCTCAAGCTTGAACTCTTCGAAGAGAGTGCTCGCTGAATTCGACAGTCTGGTGACGTTCTCTTGCGACGCAACCGCTGCTTCGTTCTGCTGTTCAATGAGATTCAAGGCCTGATCGATGATGCTCGTATCAACCTCAGCTGCTTGAGTCGCGCCAGCTACCATCAACGATGCGAAAGGAGCTAGAACCTTGTAATAAAATCGACGGTTATTCATGTGCCATCCTATTATTGTATTTACCAATCAGGGTTTGTAAGCAGGCTTTACTTCGATGCCGGCCACGCACCCTGACAACTTGTGTTTGAGTGAAACCAATCCTGTCTTCTCTGCCAGGACTCCCCGCATGTTCTTCCCTAAACAGAATCGGCAGAGGCTCCGTTGCGCATCCTATTACTCACATTGGTTACCTTTTTACTCAAAACGAAAAAAATGAGTTTTAAGGTAACCGATGTGGGTAACACTTTCATTTTCCTAATCAAATTCGACTTTCCTTACCGAATTCTTCGGCAAGCCTATCACAACCCGTCCGTTTTTTAGAACCTTTTGGCGCATAAAATTTAACGGAAATCGCGGTGCACGAACTCCCCTTGATGCGCCTCATTCGGGCTACCAGCCAGTTACTTGCTTGATGGCTTTTCCGATGTCCGCAAGACTCTTCACGGTCGTCACACCGGCATCCTGCAAGGATGCAAACTTCTCTGCCGCTGTTCCCTTGCCGCCCGAAATGATCGCTCCAGCATGCCCCATTCGCTTGCCGGCAGGAGCAGTGACCCCGGCGATATAGGAAACCACTGGCTTGGAAACATTGTTCTTGATGTAGGACGCAGCCTCTTCCTCGGCAGTACCGCCAATCTCACCAATCATCACGATCGCTTCGGTCTGATCGTCTTTCTCGAACAGGGCCAGAATGTCTATGAAATTGGATCCAGGAATAGGGTCTCCGCCGATGCCGACGCAAGAAGACTGACCGAAGCCGAAATCAGTGGTCTGCTTTACTGCCTCATAAGTCAGTGTGCCTGAGCGGGACACAATGCCGACCTTGCCGGGCTTGTGAATGTTGCCGGGCATGATGCCAATCTTTGACTGACCGGGTGTGATGACGCCGGGACAGTTCGGTCCGATGAGACGCACACCCAACTCGTCACATTTCACCTTGACGTCAAGCATGTCTAACGTCGGGATTCCTTCAGTGATGCAGACGATCAACTTGATGCCCGCGAACGCCGCTTCAAGGATCGAGTCCTTGCAGAACGGCGCCGGAACATAGATCACGGATGCCTCGGCACCGGTGTCGCGAACTGCGTCCTTCACCGTGTTGAACACGGGAAGTCCCAGATGGATCTGTCCGCCCTTGCCTGGGGTCACGCCACCCACCATGCGGGTGCCATACTGAATTGCCTGCTCAGAGTGGAAAGTCCCCTGAGAGCCCGTGAAACCCTGACATATGACGCGGGTTTCCTTTGTCAACAAAATGCTCACTTCACACCCCCTGCGGCGGCCACAACCTTTTCTGCAGCGTCGGTGAGACTGCTGGCAGCGATGATATTCAGTCCACTGTCACCAAGCACCTTGCGGCCCAGTTCAGCATTGTTTCCTTCCAGACGCACCACCACGGGGACGGTCACACCAACTTCAGCCACCGCACCAATGATGCCTTCTGCAATCATGTTGCAACGTACGATTCCGCCAAAGATGTTGATCAAGACGGCTTTCACGTTTGTGTCCGACAAGATGATCTTGAAAGCTTCCGTCACGCGCTCCTTGGTAGCACCGCCGCCCACGTCGAGAAAGTTGGCTGGACGGCCACCATGCAACTGGACTATGTCCATGGTTCCCATGGCGAGACCGGCCCCGTTCACCATGCAGCCGATATTGCCATCGAGCGCCACGTAATTGAGCTCCCACTTGGCGGCGCGGGCTTCGCGCTCATCGTCCTGACTCGGATCATGCATGGCGCGCAGCTTCGGCTGCCGGAACATCGCATTGCCATCGATGTTGATCTTGCCGTCAAGGCAATGCAGATTGCCCTCAGCGGTTATGACCAGCGGGTTGATTTCCAGCAAGGCCAAGTCGAGATCTGCAAAGAGCTTGGCGAGACCAAGGAAGAGTTGCGTGAATTGTTTGACTTGAACATCGTTGAGGCCAAGCTGGAATGCCAGCTCACGTGCCTGGAACGGTTGCGCTCCACAAAGCGGGTCTATCACGGCGCGAAGTATCTTTTCCGGAGACTCCTCAGCGACTTTCTCGATCTCAACGCCACCTTCTGTTGACGCCATGAAAACGATACGACGGGAGGATCGATCCACTACTGCGCCCAGATACAGCTCCTTGGCGATATCCGTACAGGTCTCCACAAGAATCTTGCTGACAGGTTGGCCGTTTGCATCAGTCTGGTAGGTCACCAGGTTCTTGCCGAGCCATTTTTCGGCAAATGCCTTGATCTCTTCCTTGCTGGAGACGAGCTTGACTCCCCCTGCCTTGCCGCGACCGCCAGCATGTACCTGCGCCTTCACGACCCATTTGCTTCCGCCCAGCTTGTCTGCGGCAGCTGCAGCGTCTTCAGCGTTGTCCACCGCAAAGCCCTTCGAGACCGGCAGCCCATATTCAGCAAACAACTGTTTGGCCTGATATTCATGTAAATTCATTCTGCATCCTCGTGCATCTTGCTTGTTTAATTAAATGCGAATCGCGCATCAACGCTTGCGTTTGTTGACCATGTGGACCGCGTGGCCATTGGCGGCCAGCGCTGCTTCGTGGATCGCCTCTGACAAGGCCGGATGCGAGAACATGGTAAGGCCAACATCTTCTGCACTGGCACTGAACTCCATGGCGATCACCATCTGCTGCACGAGATCGGCAGCGCTCGGACCGATGATGTGGCAGCCAAGAACGCGATCGGTCTTGGCATCTGCCAGGATCTTGACCATGCCTTCCGTATCGTTGGCGGCCATCGCCCTGCCGTTGATGCTGAACGGGAACGTGCCAACGTTATACTCACGACCTTCCTGCTGCAGTTGCTGCTCGGTCTTGCCTACCCACGCAATTTCCGGATGGGTGTAGATGACAAATGGAACCAGAGAGTAATTGACCTGCGTCTTCTTGCCGGCAATGCGCTCGGCAACCATGACACCCTCCTCCATGCCCTTGTGAGCCAGCATCGGGCCACGAACGATATCGCCCGCTGCATAGACGCCAGGAACCGCTGTGGCGCAACTGTCGTTAACTATCACGAATCCGCGCTTGTCCAGTTCCACGCCAGCAGCCGGATCCAGCAGATTCTCGGTCAGGGGACGACGACCCACAGCCACGATCAGCTTGTCGAAGGTGGCTTCCTGCGGACCATTGGCGTCGGTATAGGACACAGTGACGGACTTGGTCTTGCCCTTGTTGATCTTGCTGCCCGTGACCTTCGCTCCCAGCTTGATGTTCAAGCCCTGCTTGGTCAGGATCTTCTGGGCTTCCTTGGCGATCTGGGTATCCACTGCAGGCAGGAAGGCTTCCATGGCCTCCAGAACGGTGACTTCCGCGCCAAGCCGCGACCAGACACTGCCGAGTTCCAGACCTATCACTCCTGCACCGATCACACCCAGTCGCTTAGGTACGCTGCTGAATTCCAGCGCCCCGGTGGAGTCAACGATGGTTTCATTGTCGATTGGCGTGGGCGGAATGTTGATGGGCACCGAGCCTGCGGCAAGAATGATGTTGTCTGCGGAGATCTCCTCCGTGCTGCCGTCCTGCTTTGTCACCTGAACCCGCTTGCCGGGAAGCAGCTTGCCGAAACCTGCAATACCTTCCACCTTGTTGGCACTGAAGAGCGACTTCACGCCCTGAGTCAGCTGACCGACGATCTTCGCCTTGCGCGCGATCATTGCCGGAACATCGATGGTGACGTCGCCTGTGGAAATTCCGTGTGTGGCGAAATCCTTGCGCGCTTCCACATACTTGTGTGAGGAGTCCAGCAACGCCTTGGATGGGATGCACCCGACGTTCAGACAGGTACCGCCGTAGACGGCATTTCCCTTGTCATCGCGCCACTTTTCCACGCACGCCGTCTTGAATCCCAATTGTGCGCAGCGAATGGCGGCAACGTACCCAGCAGGCCCTGCCCCGATCACCACCACATCATATTTATTGCTCATAATTTTCTCGCTGTGTGCTTTGCGTCAGTATTAGATTTCCAGAAGGATGCGTGCCGGGTCTTCCAGCAAATCCTTGATGGTCACAAGGAATTGTACGGCTTCCTTGCCATCGATCATGCGGTGATCATAGGACAGCGCAAGATACATCATCGGTCGAATCTTCACTTCGCCATTGATTGCAACCGGGCGGTCCTGAATCTTGTGCATACCAAGAATCGCAGTTTGCGGAGGGTTGAGAATCGGGGTGGAAAGCAACGAGCCGAATACCCCGCCGTTGGAGATCGTGAAGGTGCCACCGCTCATCTCGTCAATGGAAAGCTTGCCGTCCTGCGCCTTGAGACCGAACTCGCGAATCTGTGCCTCGACCTGGGCCAGACTAAGGTGATCTGCATTGCGCAATACTGGCACCACAAGCCCGCGCGGCGAGGACACGGCCACTCCGATATCCTGGTAGCCGTGGTACACGATGTCGTTGCCATCAATCGAGGCGTTTACGGCTGGAAAGCGCTTGAGCGCCTCAACGCTTGCCCTGACAAAGAACGACATGAATCCAAGACGGACGCCATCGTGGGATTTCTCGAACATGTCCTTGTACTTGTTGCGCAGAGCCATGACAGGCGCCATGTCAACTTCATTGAAGGTAGTCAGCATGGCAGTCGACTGGCTGGCCTGCAGCAGACGTTCTGCTACCTTGGCCCGCAGTCGACTCATCGGCACGCGCTCTTCTATGCGACCGCTTGACATATCGGGCTTGCGCGCAGGAGTCGGGCTGACCACTGCGGCTGCGGCTGGGGCGGTTGCCTTGCGGGCAACAGCTTCCAGGACATCCTCCTTGGTGACGCGGCCATTCTTGCCAGAGCCTTTTATGGACTCGATGGCAAGGCCGTTCTCTTCGGCGATCTTCTTGGCCGCGGGGCTCAACATTGGTTCATCTGCCGAAGCAGTTTCCGACTTGGGTTCCTGGGCGCGAGCGGCTGGTGCTGCAGCGACGGCGCCCGCCTCGACATAAGCAATCAGCTCGTTACTGACGATAGTGTCGCCAGTGTTCTTCAAAATCTGCTGCAGAACACCATCGGCTGGCGAGACAACTTCAATGACAACCTTGTCGGTTTCAATGTCCACGAGCAGTTCGTCACGTTTGACGGCCTCTCCTGCCTTCTTGTGCCAGGTGGCGATCGTTCCATCTGGTACCGATTCGGGGAGTGTTGGCGCCTTGATTTCAATTGTCATTGTTCTTTCCTTTTCAACTAAATGGAATAACTTACTTGTTAATCGTCATTGCCTGATCAAGATAGCGACGCATCTGTTCCGCATGAAGCGCTGGATAGCCGGCAGCAGGCGATGCCGAAGCGTCACGTCCAGCGTAAGTCAGCGGGACATCCGGCTTTATCTCCTGACTCACACGACGCATGTGATGCTGGCTCGAATACCATGCCCCTTGATTCATGGGTTCTTCCTGGCACCACATCACTTCATTGAAGTTCGGGAACTTCTTCATCGCTTCGCGCAGATCGTCCGACGGGAAGGGGTAGAGTTGCTCCAGACGGATGATGGCAATGTTGTTGATATTCCTGTTGCGTCGCTCTTGGCGCAAGTCGTAGTAGACCTTGCCACTGCACAGAATGATGCGCTCGACCTTGTCTGCCGGCAGTTCGTCCGTTTCGCCTATCACCACCTGGAATGTGCCTTCTGCCAGCTCTTCCATTGTGGAAGTGGTTTCCTTGTGGCGCAGAAGACTTTTCGGAGACATGACCACAAGAGGCTTGCGCATCGGGCACAGTACCTGACGACGCAACATATGGAAGACTTGCGCCGAGGTGGTTGGCAGACAGACCTGGATATTGTGTTCCGCGCACAGTTGCAGGAAGCGTTCCAGACGTGCCGAGGAGTGCTCCGGCCCCTGCCCTTCATAACCGTGCGGCAACAGCATGGTCAGGCCGCAAAGTCGCTGCCATTTGTGTTCGCCACTGGTGATGAATTGATCGATCACAACCTGGGCTGAGTTCGCGAAATCACCAAACTGAGCTTCCCAGATAATCAACGCATTGGGGGTCGTTGTTGCGTAACCATATTCGAATGCGAGTACCGCTTCTTCCGAGAGCAGGGAGTCGTAAATCGCGAAGCTGCGCTGCTCGGAAGCAATGCTTTGCAGAGGAATGTACTCGTCTCCAGTTTCCTGATCATGCAGAACTGCATGGCGATGTGAGAAGGTGCCTCGGCCCACGTCCTGACCTGTGATGCGGACCTTGTTACCGCTGGTCAGGATGCTGGCGTATGCCAGTGTCTCCGCGAATCCCCAATCCACAGGTTTTTCGCCAGCTGCCATTTGCACGCGATCATCAATGATCTTCTGAACCTGCTTGTGCAGCGTCAGACCTGCTGGCAGTTTCACCAGCTTGCGAGCCAGAGCCTGCAGGGTGTCCAGCTTGATCGTGGTGTTGTAGTGCGGCGTCCATTCATGGCCAAGGTAGGGGCTCCAGTCGACGAACATCTCGACGGAGGGCTCCTTGACTAACGACTTCACCACATGCTCGCCAGTGTCCAGCGCCTTGCGATACGACGTATTCAGGAATTCAGCCTCTTCCTCGGTAATGAGCGAGGCCGCAATCAACTTGTCGGCATACAAAGTGCGAGTTGTCTTTTGTTGACGAATCTGGCTGTACATCAGCGGCTGGGTTGCCGAAGGTTCATCGGTTTCGTTGTGACCACGTCGGCGGTAGCAGATCAAGTCGATGACCACGTCCTTCTTGAACTCATACCGGAAATCAAGTGCCAGTTGAGTAACGAAAAGAACAGCCTCGGGATCATCTCCGTTCACATGGAAAATTGGCGCCTGCACCATTCGGGCAACGTCGGTACAGTATTCGGTTGAGCGAGCGTCTTCCTGCTTGCTGGTCGTAAAGCCAACCTGGTTGTTCACGATGATGTGCACAGTGCCACCAGTCGAGTAGGCTCTGGTTTTTGACATCTGGAATGTTTCCATGACCACACCCTGGCCGGCGAACGCAGCATCCCCGTGGATTATGATCGGTACAACCTTGCTGCCAATTCTGTCGAGTCTGCGATCCTGGCGTGCTCGGACGGACCCTTCCACCACAGGAGACACAATCTCCAGATGTGAGGGGTTGAAAGCCATCGCGAGGTGCACTTCGCCCCCTGGAGTCATGATGTTGGACGAGAAGCCCTGGTGATACTTCACATCGCCCGAACTCTTGTAGGTGGCACGGCCTTCGAACTCACTGAACAGGTCGGCCGGATTCTTGCCGAGTGTGTTGACAAGCACGTTCAGGCGTCCGCGGTGAGCCATCCCGATCACGATTTCCTTGGCGCCATAGCTTCCCGAGCGCTGGATGAGTTCGTCCACCAGCGGGATCAGGCTCTCGCCACCTTCAAGACCGAAGCGTTTGGTGCCCGGGTACTTGGAATCGAGGTGCTTTTCCAGGCCCTCCGCCGCTGTCAGGCGTTCCAGCAGATGCTTCTTGACCTCCACAGGAAAATCCGGGTGGCCAAGATGAACTTCGATACGCTTCTGAATCCACTGCTTCTCCGACAGATCGACGATATGCATGAATTCGTAGCCAATCGATCCACAGTAGATGCGCTCGAGGACTTCGACCAGTTCACGCAAGGTTGCCTTGTCCTTCTTGATGAAAAGGGATCCTGTCTGGAACACCGTCGAGTAGTCGACAGGCGAAAGGCCGTGGAAGTCCAGTTGCAGGTCAGGCACCTGCTCGCGCCGCATGAGATTGAGGGGGTCGAGTCGCGCCTTCTGGTGTCCACGAACGCGATAGGAACTGATCAAATGCAATACCTGGACCTGCTTGTTCTCGTGCTCGGAATTGACTACTGCGTCATCGCACAGCAGAGGTTTGAAGCGGCTTGTCTTGCCCAATTCCTTGAAATATTTCTGGATCTCCAAATGTGAAATATCCGATTCACGTGAATCGGATATTTGCGGGAGACTTTCGAAGTAGTTGCGCCACTCTTGCGGCACTGAGCCTGGGTCTTGCAGGAATTGGTCATAGATCTGTTCAACATAGGACGCGTTGCCGCCGGACAAATGTCCGGTCTTCCACATGTGTTCCATAATGCTTTCTTGCATTTGTTGTTTTCCTGGTATCTGGAGCAGCTTTCGCTCTGCTTCGTTTAGTTCCTTGATCGTCCTCTGTCCAGCTGACGCGCCGTCATGTAGCGCGCTGCATGAGCATGGAGCGTATGTGACCGATCGCGCGCGTCGGATTCAAACCTTTCGGACAAACCGCGACACAATTCATGATGCCCCTGCAGCGGAACACGCTGAACGGATCTTCCAGATTGGCCAGTCGCGCATCGGTGGCGGTATCGCGACTGTCAGCGAGGAAGCGATAGGCCTGGAGCAGGCCTGCCGGTCCGATGAACTTTTCCGGGTTCCACCAGAAAGACGGGCAATTCGTGCTGCAGCAAGCGCACAGAATGCATTCATACAGTCCATCGAGCTTTTCGCGATCTTCTGGAGATTGCAGGCGCTCAATGGCAGGCGCCGGGGTGTTGTTGATGAGGAAAGGCTGAACTTTCTCGAACTGCTTGTAGAAAACAGTCATGTCAACTACCAGATCTCGAATGACCGGGAGGCCTGGAAGTGGTCGCAAGACAAGTTTGCCGCCACGCACTGCGGCCGACACGGGCGTGATGCACGCAAGTCCGTTGGTGCCACTGATGTTCATGCCATCAGAGCCACATACGCCTTCTCGACAGGAGCGGCGATAGGCAATGCTTGGGTCCTGACGCTTGAGCAGCTCGAGGACATCAAGGACCATGAGATCCTTGCCTGCGGGCAGTTCCACATCGTAGTCCTGCATGCGTGGCTTGGCATCCACTTCCGGGTTGTAGCGATACAGACTCACTAGCACGATATTCTACCTTTCCTTGCGGTCGCTGATCGCGTGGATCATCCGACACAAAAATTAATAAGTTCTGACCTTGGGCTCGAATTTCTCGACGGTCTTCGGCGAGAAATTGACTGCTCGTTTGGAAACAGACTTGCTGCCTGGCGTGTACAGTGAATGGCACAGCCAGTTCTCGTCATCGCGCTCCTGGAAATCATCACGAGCGTGTGCGCCGCGGCTCTCTGTGCGCGCTTCTGCAGCGATCGCAGTGGCTTCTGCAACTTCGAAAAGGTTTTCGAGTTCCAGCGCTTCGATACGTGCCGTGTTGAACGCATTGCTCTTGTCAGTCAGCGCGATATTGGCGATGCGCTCGCGCAGCTCAGCGAGCTTGCGAATTCCTTCACGCATGAAGTCACCACGGCGGAACACGCCAAAATGATTCTGCATGATGGTCTGCATGGTGGAACGAAGTTCGGCAACGCTTTCACCACTGGTCGTACTGTTGAGGCGGTTGAGTCTCCCCAGCGCCTGATCGATATCAGACTCGGAAGCGGAACGCTGTTCGATGCCCTGTCGCAACATGCTTTCGATGTGCTTGCCCGCCGCGCGGCCAAAAACGACCAGATCGAGCAGCGAATTGCCACCAAGACGATTTGCCCCATGCACTGAAACACAGGCCACCTCGCCCACCGCAAACAGGCCTTCGATGATCTTGTCTTTACCGTTGGCATCCTGCATCAGTGCCTGACCATTGATGTTGGTGGGAATGCCACCCATCATGTAGTGGCAGGTCGGCACGACGGGAATTGGTTCCTTGACAGGATCGACATGCGCGAAGGTGCGAGAGAGTTCGAGAATTCCGGGCAACTTTGCATTCAGCACTTTCTCGCCGAGGTGATCCAGCTTGAGCATCACGTGGTCACCGTGTGGGCCACAGCCCCGCCCTTCGATGATTTCGAGAATCATTGAGCGCGCCACGACATCTCGACCGGCCAGATCCTTCGCGTTAGGGGCGTAGCGCTCCATGAAACGCTCGCCATCCTTGTTGATGAGATAGCCACCTTCACCGCGACAACCCTCGGTCACGAGTGTGCCTGCGCCATAGATCCCTGTTGGGTGGAACTGCCACATCTCGATATCCTGCACCGGATAGCCTGCTCGCAGCGCCATGCCGACACCGTCGCCTGTGCATATCATCGCATTGGTCGTGGAGGCGTAGATGCGACCTGCACCGCCCGTGGCGAAAACAGTGGCCTTGGATTTCACATAGACGACCTCACCTGTCTCGATACAAATTGCCGTTACACCAACGACCACTCCATCCTGGTTGCGTACGAGATCCGTCGCATACCATTCATTGAAGAACACCGTCTTGTTCTTGACGTTACCTTGGTACAGCGTGTGCAGGAGTGCGTGACCCGTGCGGTCTGCTGCTGCACAGGTTCGCGCAGCCTGACCGCCCTTGCCGAAGTCTTTGGATTGGCCGCCGAAGGGGCGTTGATAGATTCGTCCGTTTTCCGTGCGGGAAAACGGCAGACCCATGTGCTCGAGCTCAAAGACTGTCTGCGGGCCTTCACTGCACATGTATTCGATGGCGTCCTGGTCCCCGATGTAATCTGACCCCTTGACGGTGTCATACATATGCCAGCGCCAATCGTCGTTCGGATCAGCACTGGCGATCGCGCAGGTGATGCCTCCCTGCGCAGAGACTGTATGGGAACGCGTGGGGAATACCTTGCTGATCACAGCAGTCTTGTAGCCGGACTGCGAAAGCTGCAGCGCGGCACGCAGACCGGACCCGCCACCACCCACAATCACCGCATCAAATGAAAGAGTTCTTACGCCTGACATTTACACTCCCCAGAGAATCTGAATACCCCAGACGAGGTATATGAACATGACAATGACGCAAGTTGCTTGGAATGCCAGCCTTATGACTGTCGCTTTGCTTCCAAGCAGGTCAGTGGTCAGATAGTCAGTTGTCACCGTCCACAGACCAACCCAGGCATGGGCGCAGATGGCAACGAGAGCTGCCAGGCTCGCGACGCGCATCCATGTCGCGCTGAAGAGTGCGTGCCAGGTGTCAAAGGTGACTTCCGGCGTGGTGACGAGATATCCGAGCAGACCCACGAAGTAGATCCCGAGATATACGGCTGTAAGTCTCTGGACCACCCAATCGTAGAGGCCGCTACGGCCAAAACTTGTGACGTTTGTTACCACAGCCATACTCCTGCTAGCACAATTGCAATGATGGATACGATGAGCACCAGACGTGCCCCGCTCTGCGCTCCGGTAAGGGTCTCACCTATTCCAAGGTCCATGACGAGGTGCTTGACGCCGGCAATAAGGTGGTAGATCAATCCAGCCACAATCGCCCATACCACCAACTTGACCAGAGGCATGTCGAGCCACTGCAAGGTTCGAGAGAAGCCATCTGCAGAGCTGAGTGACTCACTGAACAGCCATAGCAGCACACCTACTCCTGCGAAAATGAATACACCGGAAATTCGATGCAGAATCGAGGTGATGGCTGGCAGGGGAAATCGGATTGTCGAAAGTTCGAGGTTCTTGGGTCGCTTGTCGTTCACAGAATCTACACTTCCATGAGGCGCATGAAGGCGCGTTTTTGGGAGGATGGTCGGTACTGAAGCTACCGATCTGTTTGATTACACTTGCAATTCCTGCCCGCGTAATTTGGTCCGGAAGTATAGTCTTCTGATCCATGGAATACAATAAAACCTCCCTTATTTCGCTGTATCATGACAATAAATTGTCACCATCGTCAGGGTGGGCAATTGTCTTGACTCTCAAGCTCTTACCATTGCTACAATGCTGCGCGACTCAATTTCCGCAGCACCATGACTGCGTGCGGCAAGCAGCGCAGACGACTCCGCGGGAATCTCATTGGCGTCACATGACGCACTCTCCACGACTCAGTATTGCCAGGAGCTATAGATGAACAAAAAAACAGCCAGTCTGTCATTGGAAGGCGTCAAGGACAGCATTGACCTGCCCATCCTGGGGGGCAGTATCGGCCCTGACGTGATTGATGTTGGCGGACTGACAGCGAAGGGTTACTTCACTTTTGACCCTGGCTTCATGTCGACTGCCTCCTGTGAATCCCGAATCACCTATATCGATGGGGACAAAGGGGTGCTCTTGCATAGAGGCTATCCGATCGAACAGCTCGCCGAAAAATCTGATTATCTCGAGACTTGCTACCTGCTGCTCAATGGCGAGCTGCCCGATCCCGCGCAAAAAGCGGAGTTCGAGAACGATATCCGCTACCACACCATGGTGCACGAGAAGCTTTGCGAGTTCTTCAAGGGCTTCCCTATCAATGCCCACCCCATGGCCATTATGGTGGGTGTGGTTGGGGCTTTGTCGGCGTTCTACCACGACTCCCTCGACATCATGAAGGAAGAGGATCGGCGCATATCTGCCCACAGACTGATTGCGAAAATGCCGACCATCGCTGCCATGTGCTACAAACACGCGATTGGCCAGCCTTTCATGTACCCTCGCAATGACTTCGGGTATGCAGAGAATTTCTTGCACATGATGTTCAGCACTCCCTGCGAG
This sequence comes from Pseudomonadales bacterium, assembly GCA_023256835.1. Taxonomy (GTDB): domain Bacteria; phylum Pseudomonadota; class Gammaproteobacteria; order Pseudomonadales; family Pseudohongiellaceae; genus UBA5078. The sequence continues at coordinate 13,500 of JALREE010000167.1, forward strand.
GCGCCAAAGGTCAGCCCTATTCTCGCAAAAGCGATGGACACCATCTTTCTGCTCCACGCCGATCACGAGCAGAATGCTTCGACATCTACTGTCAGGCTGGCGGGATCGACAGGTGCCAATCCGTTCGCCTGCGTTTCCGCAGGCATTGCCGCACTCTGGGGGCCCGCGCATGGCGGAGCCAACGAAGCTGTTCTGAACATGCTCGACGAGATCGGCGATGAATCTCGCATCGAGGAGTTCATCAAGCGCGCGAAAGACAAGAATGACCCCTTCCGCCTGATGGGCTTCGGTCACAGGGTCTACAAGAATTTCGACCCGCGAGCCAAGGTGATGCGTAAGATTTGTGATGAGGTGCTGACCGAACTTGGCGTCGAAAACGATCCGCTGTTCCGCATTGCCCGTCGACTTGAAAAGATCGCTCTGGAAGACGAATACTTCATTGAGCGCAAACTGTATCCCAATGTCGATTTTTACTCGGGGATCATTCTGAAAGCTATCGGCATTCCTGCATCCATGTTCACCGTGATATTTGCTGTCGGAAGAACGCCGGGCTGGATATCACACTGGAACGAGATGATCAGCAATCCCTACAAGATTGGACGTCCGCGTCAGCTTTACACGGGCCATGCGCGCCGTGACTATCCTGGAACATGATATGACAGGTCACAGTGTTGCACGCTTTCGTGCAGCACTGTGACGCTTAAAGTGATACCACTCGGGTTTCAACAACAAGAGGACTTTCAAAGGAATTTGGTGGAGCCTATCGGGATCGAACCGATGACCTCAACGCTGCCAGCGTTGCGCTCTCCCAGCTGAGCTAAGACCCCAAATCTGCGGGATTTTTACGAACAGCAATTGAGCCGTCGTTCAAAGTCCGCGCATTCTAAGCACCGATCCGGGGCCTGTCAACGATTAGTCACCAATCCCGCCGAACTGCTGAAAATCCTTCTCCAGTACCTTGGCTTCCTTGTTGGAAATGCCTCCGAGTACCGTGATGGCGTGCCGCAATCTTGCGCGTGTGATGTCGAGCCCCAGAATGCTGATGGAATCCACGACCGACGTCGAGACAGCCTTGCCGGACATGGCCACAAACAGGGGAAACAGAAAATCCCGAATCTTGAGATCCATTCTCGCAGCGAGTGACATGCAGGTATGCTCGATACCGTCACGCGAGAACCCGGGCAAGTTCTCGAAGCTCCACAGCGTGAACTGCAGAATGCGCTTGATAACCTCAGCATCCAGCGACTTGTGAGCGAATGAATCTGCATCGATCGCAGGCAGACCTGCCAGAAAGAATCCCGCCAAAGGAGCCACGTCCGTAAACCTGTCAACACGATCCTTGAGCAAGGGAACAATCCGCGCCACTTTGTGGGCTGCAAAGGCCCAGTCGCGGTAAAGCCTGATGAACTCCTCGTCGCTGACTTGCTCACGTAGATACTTGCCGTTAAGCCATGTCAGCTTGTCGACATCGAACACCGGGCCGCCCAGCGAGACTCGAGAGAGATCGAAGGCCGCCGTCATTTCTGCCACCGAGAAGACCTCGCGTCCGTCTGGCATCGTCCATCCCATCTGACCCAGATAATTGACGACCGCCTGCGGTAGGTAGCCCATGTCTCTGTAATAGTTGATGCTGGTCGGATTCTTGCGCTTGCTGAGCTTGCTCTTGTCTGGATTTCGCAACAAGGGCATGTGGCAGTAAGTAGGAGGAGTCCATCCGAAGTATTGATACAGGAGCAGATGCTTTGGAGTGGAATTGATCCATTCCTCTCCTCGAATCACATGGCTGATCTGCATGTGATGATCATCCACGACATTGGCAAAGTGGTAGGTAGGCAAGCCATCTGACTTGATGAGGACCTGCATGTCGATTTGTTGCCAGGCAATTCTTATTTCGCCCCGCAGCATGTCATGAAACACACAGTCGCCCTCTTTCGGGACACGCATGCGAATGACATGCTCGATGCCTTGCTCGAGCATGGCGGTGACCTCCTCCTGGGAGAGCTTCAGGCAGTGGCCGTCATACCCGAGGGCCGCTTTTTCCTGCATCTGCCGTGCACGCAATTCATTGAGTCGATCGGCAGTGCAGAAGCAGCGGAATGCGTGCCCTCTGTCCAGCAATGTCTTGATTTCTTCGCTGTACAGGGCGCTTCGTTCACTTTGTCTGTACGGACCACAGGGGCCTCCGATATCCGGACCTTCACACCAACTCAGCCCCAGCCAGCGCAGTGCCGCGAGAATATCTGACTCAGACTTGGACGTACTGCGTACCTGATCCGTGTCTTCGATACGAAGAATGAACTCGCCACCCTGCTGATGTGCAAAACAACGGTTGAAAAGTGCGATATAGGCTGTTCCGACGTGGGGATCGCCAGTGGGCGAAGGAGCAATGCGCGTTCTAACCTTGAGCATGAATGATCCGTAGCAAGAGTGAGTGACTATGGAATGCGCGCCGCAGCGCACCCGACGCGCAGGATTATACGCTATCGCTGATGGGCGCAAACCATTAAGATCACGTGCTCGTCACCGCTGCTTGAACAACCTCAAGATGACTTCAGTTTCCAAGACTTACCGCTTTTGCGTCGCTCCAATGCTCGATTGGACTGACCGTCACGAGCGGTATTTCCTGCGCCTGTTGAGCCGTCATGCCCGACTTTACACAGAAATGGTCACCACCGGCGCCTTGCTGCACGGTGATGTGCAGCGCCATCTTGCCTTTGATCCTGCCGAGCATCCTGTCGCCCTGCAATTGGGAGGCAGCAATCCTGAAGAACTGTCGCGATGTGCAGTGCTCGGGGTGGCGGCCGGCTTTGATGAGATCAATCTCAACGTGGGTTGTCCCAGCGACCGCGTGCAGAATGGACGCTTCGGCGCGTGCCTGATGGCGGATGCTGCTCTGGTAGCCGAATGTGTGCAGGCGATGACGGATTCTGTGGCTGTTCCGGTCAGCGTCAAGTGCCGTACGGGCATCAATGCGCTGGACTCCGATGCGTTCCTTGAAAATTTCATTTCACCAGTGAAGGATGCAGGCTGCGATGTTCTGATCATCCACGCCAGGATTGCAATACTCGAAGGGCTCAGCCCGAAAGAGAATCGAGAGATACCCCCTCTCAACTACGAGCGTGTCTTTCGCATGAAGCGAGCATTTCCAGAGCTGCCGATAGTGATCAATGGTGGCATCCGAACCCTTGAACACGCTCAAGAGATGCTATCGCAGGTGGATGGTGTCATGCTCGGTAGAGAGGTTTATCACAATCCATGGTTGCTTAGTGAGGTTGATGCCAAGTTGTTCGGGGAGAATGGCAACGTTGATTCCAGAACAGAAGTCTTGCGTCAGTTTCTGCCTTATGTGGAACGCGAACTGGCTGCCGGTACTTCGCTGCAACATATCACGCGTCATATTCTGGGAATATTTCATGGAGTGCCAGGGGGAAAGGCCTTTCGCCGACACCTGAGCGAAAATGCGTGGCGAAAGAACGCTGGCCTCAGTGTGCTTGAGGATGCGATAGGTAGAGTCAGTGATTTTGCCTGGAAGAATGAATACGAGGACTTGCAAGAATGATTTCCAGCATCAGAAGATTTTTCGAGAAGAACCTGCAGATTGATGCCAGCAGTTCTCCCCAGGCCAGAGAAGCGCGCTTGCCGCTCGCAAGCGCTGCCCTGATGTTCGAGGTGCTGAAATCGGACACGTCCATCGATCGGCGGGAACTGGATGCACTGATGCAGGTCTTGCAGGAGCGGTTCAAACTTGACGACAATAGACTTGAAGAAATCATGACGTTGGCAGAGGAAGCCTCTCACCAAGCCACCTCACTGTATGAATTCACCAGTCTGATCAATGCCAGCTACGGTTACGAGGAGCGCGTGCAGCTGATCGAGAATCTCTGGCAGATTGCCTTTGCCGATGCACACATCGATCGCCATGAGGACCACATCATTCGCCGGATTGCAGACCTTGTCCACGTGCGCCACAGCGACTTCATACGAACGAAACTTGCTGTCAAGGCGACGAGGGCGAATCCGGATCAATAGTCGTCGAAATCGTCAGTGTAGACGCCGTCGTTGACCAGGTACTCTCGTTGCTGCAGATAGGCTTCTCGCACAAAGAGATATTCGTCCCCGGAAATGAGATTCTCCATGGTCAGGACAGAGGCACGATCATCCAGCAATCCAAGCGCGACAAGCGTATGCCTGGTCGATTCATCCTTGTGATACTGGATCGGATTGAACAGGGTATCAAGCACCAGTCCGAACGAATCACGGACAGAGCTTGGCCCGAAGAAAGGCAGCACGACGTAAGGACCTGCCCCTATCCCCCACCGTCCGAAAGTCTGGCCAAAGTCCTCTTCGTTCTTGCCGAGCCCTACCGATGAGGCAACATCAATGATGCCCACTACGCCCACTGTGCTATTGATGAGCAGCCTGCCGGAATCGGTTACAGCATCCTGCAGTTTCAGTTGAAGAACATTGTTGGCCAGGACGTTGACATCATCAATATTGCTGAAGAAATTGCCGACCCCCTGCCGCACGATCATGGGAACGCCATTGTTGTAGGCCACGGCAACCGGACGCAGAAACCAGCCGTCCAGCAGCTTGTTGAACTGATAGACACGCATGTTGGTGCTTTCCCACGGATCATTGGCGAGCACGCTTGTGCTGCACAGAAGCAAGGGGAGCATCAGGACATTTCGCACGATCTTTACCACGTAATTCTCGTTCATGGTGTTCATATCAGAATTCGGCGCGCATTATGCGCCATGCCTACTCCAGTTCCTAGCCATTGCGGCATTTTATCTCCCCCAACAGCCGAGTCTCGCCCCCCTGAACAGGGCGGTTTCACCCCATTGATGCGGGCGGATTGTGTCATTTCAAGTGAGTGGACCCCGTGCGGCAATCCACAAAACAGCAAGAAGCACGTTATGCAGCCAGCTTTCTCACCAGCGGCAAGGTTTCTTTGGATTCAATGCTGACCACAAAGCCGTTCCAATTCGTCCAGGGCCCGCTCAACGCGTTTCTCGGAAACGGGAATGCGCGTTCCCAGTGCCTGGGCAAACAACGACACGCGCAACTCTTCCAACAGCCAGCAACTGTCATCCTGGGTCCGAACAGATTCGGAGCATTGCGCCAGAATTTCCTGTCGTCGGGTCATCAGTCGTTGCAGAATCTTCACGGATTCCCCATCACGCGTCAGATTGCCGCTGAGTTTGTCCAGTCGTACCTGGATGGCCTGCAGGTAGCGCGGCAACTCCGGCAGATGACGCGCTGGCGTCTTCTGAAGATAGCCAGGATGGAGCATGCCCTGCAGCTGCAGATGAATATCCTTCGCAGCGGGTTCGAAGTGTGCGCCCTTCAGGCTACCCAATCGTCGATTGACGTCAAAATGCAGGTCGATGATGCGCGTCAGCAAGGATTCGAAGCGACCCGCCACTTCAAGCAGACGCGGCTTACCCTGCAAGAGCAGTTTCTCGAATGCTTCCCGTGTACGGGGAATCGGGCAATCCTCCAGATCGAAGGCCTGGCGCACTATCCAATTCAGTCCCTCACGCTGTATCTCGGCCGCCGTGTGCAGGGCGAGTACCGTCAACTTGCCTGAGAATGCCTTCAATCGATTCTGTATCAGTGTCTTCTGCTGCGGACTTCGAATGCATGCGAGACGGCAGAGACCTTGACGGGTGAGTCGCTCAGCAATGCCCGGGGCATCCTGCAGGATCAGCGCGACAGAATCCTCCTTGTCCACCAAGGAAGGATAACGTCTGAAACCAGTCTCCGGATTACACAGCACTGATTCCGGAAAATCACCGAAACTCCAGTCCTTGAGCCCCTGCATTTCCATCTCATGCGTTGTGGCGCTCGAGAGCGATGTGACCGCTGTGGGCGCGAATTGCTTATGCAGTTCAGAAAGTGACTGGCTGCAGGCCAGTGTCACTCCGTTCTCGTCGAGTACGCGCAGCCACGGTTGCAGGTGAGCAGGCAATGCCTGCAGATCAAAGTCCTTCTCCTCCAGACGAATCCCTCTGGAGACTCGCGCATAGTCGCAAAGGCGCTGCAGCAATCCTGCCGAGGCCTTGCCCTTGGCGGTATCGGCATGCCAGCGCAAGAAACCCTCAATGAAGTCTGGCAAGGGAACGAATTGCTTGCGCAAATGCTTCGGCAGATTCTTCATGGCCAGCGTGCTGCGTTCTGCCAGTGTGCCCGGAACTGCCCAGTCGAGATCGACTTGGGTCATCATCGACAAAATGCCCAGAGGGACGTCGACCGTGGCCCCATCGCCCTCTGTCCCCGGCTCGAAGCGGTAGGCGATGTTCAGCTGGTTTTTTCGCACGGACAAGTTATCGGGGAATTCCAGCCTGAGCTTTTCAGTGACTTCGTCTGCAACGATATCCTCGCGACTCAGCTCCAGACCGCTCTTGCCGTGCTGTTTCTGTTGTTGACGAGCCCAGTTTTCCAGCGACCTGGTGTCGCAGATGCCAGGAGGGATCCGACTGGCAAAGAAATCGTGCAAACGCTCTTCGCTGAGCATGATCTCCGGTCGCCGCAGCTTTTCCTCTTCCTTGCGAATCTCTGCAAGCAACGCCAGATTGTGTCGATGAAACGGGGCCCGCGTGTCCAGCTGCATGGCAGCAAGTCCTTCACGCAGGAATATCTCGCGTGCAGCAACAGGATCAATTGCCGCGTACGCCACGCGCCTGCGCTCGATCAGGGTGATTCCGAACAGGCTTATCCTGTCCCAGGCCATTACCTGCCCCCTGCTCTTCTCCCAATGGGGTTCAGAGTACTCGTGCCGCAGCAATCCTGTTGCGGCATCCAGTACCCACTCGGGCTGGATGCTGGCAGCCAGTGTGGCATACAGACGGCTGGTCTCCATAAGCTCGGCTGTCACCAGCCATTTTGCGCCACGGCGCGCTAACGAAGAGGTCGGAAACAAGGCAAACTTGCGCCCTCTTGTTCCAAGATACAGGCCGTCTTCCGTCTTCACGCCGATCTGATTCAGTGATCCACGAATGATCGCGCGGTGAATGGCTTCGTAATCAAGTTCCTGAACTTCCACCGCCACATCCGCCCGCCGATTCTCCCTGAAGCCTAGCTCTTGGCAGGTCAGGTGCAACTGCCGATGCGTCTCACGCCATTCGCGCATGCGCAGCGGAGAAAGAAAATGCCGGCGACAATAGTCCTTGAGCGCAGAATTGCTCAATGCCTGGCGCTGCTTCTCGAATTCCGACCAAAGCAGAATCCACGAAAGAAAGTCAGAGTCCTTGTGTGCAAAGAGCGCATGCTTTTCCCGCGCGGCCTGTTTCATTTCCGCCGGATACTCCCGCGGGTCCTGCACGCTGAGCGCACTGACGATGATGAGAAGTTCCTGCAGGCAACGCCGTGCATCGGCTTCGATCAACATGCTGCCCAGTCGGGGGTCCACCGGGAGCGCTGCCAGCAGTCGGCCGGCATGGGTGATCTGTCGCTGTGCATCCAGAGCGCCTATCTCTTGCAGCAGTTTCAGCCCGTCGTTGATGGCCCGCCGGTCTGGCTTGTCCAGAAAGGGAAATTCGTCGATGTCACCGAGTCCCAGCGCCAGCATCTGCAGGATTACGGCGCTCAGATTCGTGCGCTGAATCTCCGGTTCCGTGAATGCTGGTCTGGCGGCGAAGTCCTCGGCTGAATAGAGACGAAAGCACACCCCCGGACCCACGCGTCCGCAACGACCGGCCCGCTGATTGGCACTGGCCTGGGAGACAGGTTCGATCGGCAGACGCTGCACCTTGCTCTGCACACTGTAACGGCTGATGCGCGCCAGTCCGGAATCGATGACATAGGCGATCCCCGGGACCGTGATGGACGTCTCGGCCACATTGGTCGCCAGAACGACCTTGCGCCCTTTGAGCGGCAGAAAAATCCTCTGCTGCTCGGCAGGAGTGAGCCGGGCGTAAAGCGGCAGGATCTCGGCATGACGCAAGTCCGCCTTGCGCAGGGCCAGAGCGACATCACGGATCTCCCGCTCGCCACTGAGAAACACCAGCACATCACGCAATGCTGGAGGGTGCGAACCCTCGATCTTCTCTATCTCTCGCAAGGCGTCGACAATCGAACGCGCAAGCACATCCTCCGAGTGTTCTCCGGCATCTCCAACCGGGCGATACAGAATCTCCACTGGATAGGTGCGACCGGCGACTGCCACAATTGGAGCATTGCGAAAGTGGGCTGAGAATTTCTCGACGTCAATGGTGGCGGAGGTGATGATGAGCTTCAGGTCGGGACGCTTGACCAGCAGTTGCGAGAGACAGCCAAGCAGGAAATCGATGTTCAGACTGCGCTCGTGCGCTTCATCGACGATCAGGACTTCGTAACGATTGAGGTAGGGATCGTGCTGGATTTCCTGCAGCAGGATTCCGTCAGTCATGAGTTTGACCAGCGTGTCGGGGCTGGTATGGTCCGCGAAGCGCACCTGGTAACCGACTATGCCGCCGAGCGGTACGGCAAGTTCATCGGCGATGCGCGCTGCAACAGCGCGTGCCGCCAGTCGTCTGGGCTGAGTGTGGCCGATCATGCCGCGCACTCCCAGGCCGAGTTCCAGACAGATCTTGGGCAGTTGGGTAGTCTTGCCAGAGCCAGTATCACCCGCTATGACAACGACCTGATGATCGCGAATCGCCGCCGCAATATCGTCGCGCCGCTCCGAAACAGGCAAATTCTCCGGGTACCTGATGGCGGGCACGAGACGGGCTCGCGACTGTGTCAATGACTGCGACACCTGGATACTTTCCCGCAGCTTCTGCTCGAGCACCGGATACTGCTTCGATCCGGGGCTGGTGCGGCGAAGCTGTCGCAGCAGCGTGGAAAGGCGATGCCTGTCACGCGTGGCACATGTCTGCAACATTGTTTCCATGGAGTCCTGCACAGGCCCGATTTCCTGCTGTCGGCGCCTCAGCGCGCGCTCGCGGCCTGGCGGTGTGCCATTTCCTGCTCACGCAGCTCGCGTCGCAGGATCTTGCCTACATTGGACTTCGGCAGATCCTTCACGAACACGATTTCGCGCGGAACCTTGTAGGCCGTCAGATTCTCCCTGCAGTAGGCTTCCACCGCGGAGGCATCCAGGGCAGGGTCACGTGCCACGATGAACAGCTTCACCGCCTCGCCCGTACGATCACTCGGCACCCCGATGACAGCGCACTCGAACACGCCCAGGTGGGCATTGACGACTTCCTCGACCTCGCTTGGAAATACATTGAATCCGGACACGATGACCATGTCCTTCTTGCGATCGACGATGCGAACGTAACCGTCAGCATCTATGGTCGCGTAATCGCCTGTCTTGAACCAGCCTTCTGGCGTTATCGCTTCAGCCGTCGCCTGAGGGTTCTGCCAATACCCTTTCATGACCTGAGGGCCACGCACCCAGAGCTCGCCCTTGTCGCCTGTGCCGCCTACCCTGCCGGCATCATCCACAACCTGCAGGTGTGTATCGGGGACGGCGGGGCCCACCGTGCCAAGCTTGACCTGACCAGGACGATTGACCGTCACGACGGGCGAGCATTCTGTCAGACCATAACCCTCGAAAACTTCGCATCCGGTTATGCGAGTCCATTCCTGTGCCACGTTCACTGTGAGCGCCATGCCGCCAGCACCAGCGAAGCGCATGTCACTGAAATCCACCTTGCCGATGTCCTTGTGACGACACAAGGCGAGGTACAGCGTATTGATGCCGACAAACCCATTGGCCTTCACTTTTCGCATCAGTGCGATCAAGCCATCAATGTCGCGCGGGTTTGGAACCAGCACCGTGTGATTGCCCGCAATGATCATTGTCAGGCAGTGAAACATGAAGGCATAGGTGTGATACAGCGGCAGTGGGCCAATGATGGTATCGCAGCCATCCTTGATCACGTCCTTGCTGACTGCGCGCAACTGCATCATGTTGGACAACAGATTCGCGTGGGTAAGCATGGCCCCCTTGGCGACGCCGGTGGTGCCGCCCGTATAGAGAATGATGGCAGTGTCGGTGCCAGAATCCCGCGAAGCAACGGGTGCACTCGTGCGACCGGGAGCCACGACTGTGCGCCAGGCAATCGCACTTGGCAGTCGGTAAGCAGGCACGAGTTTCTTGACATAGCGCACGCCAAGATTGATCGCCAGGCGGCGCAGACCCGGCAGCATGTCACCCAGTTCGGTGACAATCACGATCCGGATGTCTGTCTCCGGCAGAACTTGTTCCAGTTTGTCGCAGAAGTTCGCAAGAATGACGATGGCTTTGACTCCGGAGTCCTTGAACTGGTGAGCCATCTCGCGCGCTGTGTAGAGCGGATTGGTATTCACCAGCACCAGGCCCGCCTTCATGGCGCCCAGTGCGGCTACTGGAAACTGCAGGATATTGGGCAATTGCAGGGCAATCCTGTCGCCTGGCTGAAGCTCAGTCTGTGCCATCAGGAATTGACAGAAGGCATCAGTGTGCCGCTGAAGATCCCCGTAGCTGATCGTGTGCCCTAACGCCGTGAACGCAGGTCTATTGCCATAGGTCTGAAAGGCGTGTTCGTAGACCTCAGGCACGCGTGCAAAACGTGTCGGGTCAAGATCACCGGTCAATTCACTCTGCTGCCTGTCAGACATGGCCTTTCTCTCCGTTGTATCTGATGCCTGCAATCGATTCAATTCCGTACAAGTCGCCGGATGACCCGCATGAACAGGGCGATGAAAACCGCCCCGATCACGGACATGCTGAGGGGTACCAATGCGCGCACGAATGCGGTGCCCCCTTCAGTCACCATGTCCAGCAGGACCACCATCAAGGCGGGTGCCAGCAGATTGCTGTCCGGACTCACATACCAGGGTGTGAACATCACGGCCAGCAGGATCGCGCGCAGCGAATGGGCCAATGGCTTGAACCGGATCAGTCCCGTAAATCGATGGAATATCGTGTAGCAGACGATGCCGCAGGCGATGTAGATGGCCCAGCCGATGATGTAATCGTAGATGTCTAGCATGCTGCGCTCACCCAGCGAATGATGTGTTCCTGAAGACCGTCCTCGTGCACATACTCTTCTGAAACAACCTTCCCTGTCACGCTGATCTGCTCTTGCCGCATGGCGTCTCGACTGCCCGTGAGCAAGGGATGCCATGCGGGCAGCGGCTTGCCTTCGAGCCGCAATCGGTAGGCGCAGGTGTACGGAATCCAGTGCAGTTGCGGCAGATTCTCCATGTTCAGCACCAGACAGTCAGGCACCAGCTTCTGTCGTCGGCTGTAGGCCTGGCAGCGGCACTTGTTCTGCTCGAGATAGCGGCAAACAACGCGCGTGTAATGCACTAGCTCGGTCTTTGTGTCGATGAGCTTCTTGAGACAACAGCGACCACAGCCATCACACAGCGCTTCCCATTGTTCCTTGTCCAGTTGTTCCAGAGGCAATTCCCAGAATCGTTCAGTCATGAGTTGGCTCCTGCAACTGCAGGATCGCGACTAACGCCTTGCCCAGCAATTCACGTCTCCAGCCCTGCATCTGCTGCGGCCACACCAGATGAGCTGCCGCCGTGGACTCGAGAAGCAGTTCCTGCAATTGCTTCTTGCGTGCCAGTACCTCCGGCGCAATGCCCAGTGTTCCGGCGACTTCGGCGACCTTTTCCTGCAGTCGTTTCAGCATGGTGCGTTGTGCCATAGTCAGCGGCTGATCCAGCAACTGTGGAACAGGAAGTTCGCCCTCGTGCGGTGCCGCAATGACTTGCAACACGTCCTGCGCGAAACGTTGCTGCAATTGTCGCGGCAATTCCGGGATTTTCAGCAGTTCGGACAGTGCCGCCGGACGACGCTCCGCCAGTGCGATCAGATCAGCGTCACGCGCAATCCAGCTGCGAGGCTTGTTCTTGTTGCGGGCAATACGCTCACGCCAGGCACAAAGTCGCTGCAGTGTTGCCAGTTGCATGCCATTGAGCCGCCAAGACATGCCAAGGCCCTGGTAGTACTGATTCCATTCTTCGGCACCACTCTCTGCAGAAGCATTCAGCACCATCTGCTCGAACTCCTGTCGCGCCCACTCCGTGCGGCCCGTGGTGACCAGACGCTCTTGCAGAAAAGAAGTCATTTGCGGCATGCAGGCGACATCGAGTGCAGCGTAGGCGAGCTGCTCGGCACTGAGGGGTCGCTGCAGCCAGTCCGAGCGCGTCTGATCCTTGCTGACCTCGAATCCCAGTATTTCCTTCACGAGATTCTGGTAACTGATGCTGAATCCGAAACCAAGGAAAGCCGCAGCCCGCTGAGTATCGAACAAGGGCCTGGGGACTGTGCCAAAAAACTCCTTGAACACCACGAGATCCTCAGAGCATGAATGCAGAGACTTGAGCACTGTCGGAGCCATGAGGATGACCTGCAGGGGTTCCCACTGCGTGATGGACAGGGGGTCGAGCAGATAATTGGCATGTCCGTCGCAGACTTGTATCAGTCCGAGACGGGGATGGAAGGTATCCACTCGGATGAATTCCGTATCCAGCGCCAGAATGGGCGATAGTTTCCAGCGCTCGCACAAGCTGGCCAGCGTGTCGTTATCCAGAACCAGAGTGTGTTCAGTGAGTGCGCTCAGCGAGACAGTCATGATGAGTGCACTATCTGGCGGCCCTTGAAGGCATGATTCAAGGTGCTGCCATCGACGAACTCCAGTTCTCCGCCGACCGGCACGCCATGAGCGATGCGGCTGATGACAAGCTTGAAGCCCTTGATCTGCTCAGCGATGTAATAGGCAGTTGCCTCGCCTTCCACTGTAGGATTGCAGGCCAGGATGACCTCACTGATCCCGCCTTCTCCGAGACGCGTCAACAATTCGGGAATGCCCAGCTGATCAGGCCCGACTCCATCGATCGGCGACAGATGTCCCATGAGAACGAAATATACCCCCCTGTACCCGCCCATCTGTTCAATGGCGTGCACATCCGTCGGTGACTCGACGATGCACATCAGAGAGTGGTTGCGGCCAGGATTGGCGCAGATGAGGCATTCCGCGTCCTCAGTCAGTGTGCGACAGCGACTGCAATGGCCTACTCGGCTCAAAGCTTCTTCCAGGACAAGACTCAGATGCCGTCCTCCCGCACGGTTTCTCTCCAACAGGTAGTACGCCATGCGCTGGGCGGATTTGGGCCCCACGCCAGGAAGGCAGCGGAAGGCTTCTACCAGTTTTTCAATCAGCGGGCTGGAAAGCATGAAGGCAAACTCGCGACCAGGTGTCAGAATGGAAACTTGAAGCCATCCGGAAGCTTGATTCCGGAAGCCATGCCTGCGAGAGAAGTCTGATTGCGCTCTGCCAGCTTCTTCACAGCATCGTTGAACGCAGCTGCGATCAGATCCTCGATGATGTCCTTGTCCTCACTCAGCAAGTCCGAATCGAGCTCCACCTTTTGCACATCGTGGTGCCCGTTCATGTGAACGCGCACCAGACCCGCGCCGGATTCGCCGACTAGCACGAGGCGTGCGGCTTCCTTCTGCGCCGCCTGCATCTGTTCCTGCATTTGTCGCGCCTGTTTCAGAATCTCGTTGAAATCGGTCATCTCATTTCTCGCTGATGAAGTGAATGGAGTCAGGGATCACAGACGCGGAAAATCGCTCAATGATGTTGATCACGTTCGGGTCATTGTGAAAATCAGCAAAGGCCTTTTGTCGACTCTCTTCGAGAAGTCTTTGTCGTCGCTGCGCCGGAGACTCTCTCAGCAATTCGCCTACACGCAGCCGAATCTGCCAGTGAGCGCCAAGTTCCGCCCGCAGGCTTTCGATGATGCGTTGACGATGATCCTCGTTGAAGAGTGAACTCTGCTGAACATCGAGTATGAGATCCAGCTCAGGTTCCGCCATGGATTCGACACAGGTATTGGCCAGCAGATTGCGACTGATGCCGCTGAGTCTTGTACGCTCGAGCAGTTCATGCCAGTTCTGCGCATCCAGTGCCGTGTCGATGTCGGCCCGGGCTGTAGCGGGCAACTGTACGTGCACTTCCGACACTGCCTGCGCTGGCGCTTGAGCAATCGTGGCAGATTCGGGCGAGTTCAGCTCTGCAGTGGCAGGCTCAGTCTTTTTTTTTTCCTCGTCAGCCGAGGCGTCCTCGACCACTGCAGGCGTCGCCGGAGTCAGCAGCCCTTGCATTGAGGAATCCTGAGGGTAATCCAGGGCCGCAGGTTTGAAGGCCACCATGCGCATCAGCAGCATCTCGAAAGCCATGCGCGGGTCTGGTGCCAATGCCAAGTCGCGCCTGCCGTTGAGCGCAATCTGGTAATGCAGCTGGATCTCCTCTGCCGTCGAATTTCTGGCGATCTCCAATACCTGCTCGCGATCACCCAGGCTGTTGTCAAGACTGCCTGGCACCATCTGGGCAATTGCAATGCGATGCAGAAGGTTCAGCAAATTATCCAGAAGTGAAGAAAAATCGCTGGAGTGATCGGCGGCCAAACTGGTGATATCGAGCAGCTCGGCTGCATCACCCTTGCGCAGCGCGGTCATGCTGCGCAGCAGCAGTGCCTGGTCGGGCGTGCCCAGCAAGGCGCTGACATCTGCCTCGTTGATGTTTCCGGCGCAAAACGAAATGCTCTGATCGAGCAGCGTGAGAGCATCACGCATACTGCCCTGCGCTGCGCGCGCAATCTGCCACAAGGCTGCCTCGGTAGAGGGAATCTGCTCAGCAAGCAGCACGGATTGCAGATACTCCACGATCTTCTGGGGGCTCAGATTCTTGAGACTGAATTGCAGACAACGCGAGAGAATCGTGATTGGCAGCTTGTGGGGATCCGTGGTGGCCAGCAAGAAGATCACATGGGGCGGCGGCTCCTCCAGCGTCTTGAGCAAGGCATTGAAGCTGTGCATGGACAGCATGTGCACTTCGTCGATCAGATAGACCTTGTAACGGCCGCGTGAAGGTGCGTACTGAACGTTATCGAGAAGTTCCCGCGTGTCTTCGACCTTGGTTCTGGAGGCGGCGTCGACTTCAATCAGATCGATGAAGCGTCCTTCAGCGATTTCCTTGCAAGAATCACATTTGCCACATGGTTGTGAGCTGATTCCCGCCTCACAGTTGAGGCATTTGGCAAAGATGCGGGCGATCGTGGTCTTGCCGACACCGCGGGTCCCGGTGAAAAGGTAGGCGTGATGCAGACGCTTGTTGTCCAGCGCGTGAACGAGGGTCTGGAGCACATGTTCCTGCCCCGCCATGTCCTGGAAAGTCTTGGGGCGCCACTTGCGCGCTAGTACCTGATAAGTCATCGTCGTCCGGTTGGCCGTACTGGCGTTATAGACCCGATTGTCCGTCCGGGGACGGGCATTTGGCACACAGTATTGCAAGTGGCGTGAAGGGACCAGGTGCCGGATTTGGAGGTATCCCCTGCCAGCCACACCACGGCACATGAGTCAGCCGTTACCGTTGCTCCCTTCCGGGCCTGGCGGGGTTCACGGCTTATCATTGCGAGGGGACCGGCAAGAGATACCATTGAGCGTGAATGCCGTTATCGCTGGCATCACAGCGCCGCATTATGGTGAAACGGTGTGGTTTAATCAAGCCGACTCACGCGAGGTCAAGGCAAGGCAAAGCTCATCAGCCGCGCATCCTGTCCAGCTCCTACCGCAACGGCGACGAATTGTCTGCCGCCTGCCATGTAGGACATCGGCGTACCCCCTGGTGGCAATGGCAAGTCGATCTCCCGCAAGACATTTCCTGTGGCCTTGTCGTACGCGCGTATCACATAGCGCCCGTTGTCTTCCTGCCCGAGAATCAGCAGAGTCTTCGTCAACAATGGGCCAGTTCGTGAAGATGAGCCCACTGGACCGGGATCCTGCACTCCCGCCGCCATTATGCGTTCGCGAATTCCTTCGCCATGCGGAACCATCCACAAGTGCTCGCCCGTATTCAGGTCAATAGCCGTGATGCGACCATACGGCGGCTTGGTCAGCGGCAAGCCGGAAGGACTGGGCGCAGAAGTTCTCCCGCCGCGCACAAAATCAAAGTCGGACTCCGCGGCGTCAGGTGCCACCAATTGCACCACCATCGGCGCACTGCCTGAGGGGACATACATGATGCCTGTTTCGGGATCCACTGCAGCGCCCTGCCAGCCTCCCCCGCCAAACCATCCCGGGAAATTCACCGTGCCACGCAGCGAGGGGGGCGTATACAGTGGCCCGTAATCAAGAGACTCCAATAGTTGAAGAGCTTCGGCCCGCAATTGAGGGGTGAAGTCTATAAGCGTCTCCGATGAAATACCCTGCATTTCGAAAGGCGCCGGTCGCTGGGGAAACGGTTGGGTGGGAGACAGCTGCTCACCTGGCACGGAACCTTGCCGCACAGGTCGCTCCTCTATCGGCCAGACCGGCGCCCCTGTCACACGGTCGAACACGAAGACGAAACCCTGTTTGGTGGTCTGCGCCACTGCTTTTATGCGGCGACCATCCACAGTGATGTCAATCAGATTTGGCGCAGCAGGCAAGTCATAATCCCACACACCGTGGTGAACAAACTGGAAATGCCAAACGCGCTCGCCTGTTCTGGCATCGACACATATCAGACTTTCTGCGAAAAGATTGTCACCCTTGCGATGCCCGCCATACCAGTCATTGGTCGGGGTACCTACTGGCAAGTACACATAGCCCAACTCTTCATCGGCACTCATCAGCGTCCAGACGTTGGTGTTTCCCGTGTACTGCCAGGAATCATCTTCCCAGGTCTCGACACCGGGCTCCCCCGCCTGCGCAATCGTGTGGAAGATCCAGACCTGCTCGCCTGTGCGCACATTGAATCCTCGCACATGTCCCGGGGGTGCCTCCTTGAAGCGCGGCACGTCGTTGATGGACGAGCCGACGACCAGGATATCGCCGACGATCATTGGAGGCGAGATCTGGGTATATTCAGCGCGAGACACGGCGCGGCCGAGTCCGCTGGTGAGATCAACGCGCCCCTGTTGCCCAAAGGCCGGATCAGGCAATCCTGTTGCTGCATCCAGTGACCAGAGCCAGGCATCATTGGCTGCCATGAGAATGCGAGCATTCTCTCCATCGCGCCAGTAAGCCACACCTCGATGGTTGTAGCCCAGATTCGCCGGACGCCCCGCTTCCCATGACCGCGTGTCGAACTGCCACAATTCACGTCCATTTTGCCCATCCATTGCGACCACGCGGCCGAAGGATGTACTGGTGTAAAGTACACCGTCGATCGCGATGGGAGTGACCTTGAAGGCGCCGGGAGTGGCGCGAAAGTTCTGCTGCCTCTGGTTCTCCAACGCTGTCGCATTGTCTGGCGACATCCAGGTCCAGGCGAGATCGAGCTGATCGATGTTGGCAGCCGATATCTGCTCGAAAGGCACGTATTTGCTGGAGGCCTTGTCGGCTCCATAAGAAGGCCAGTCACTGGCCATGGCAAACTGGCTGCATACTGCGAGCAAATGCGAGGCACAGAGCAGAAAGGAGGCTTTCACGGCGTTGCCCATCCATCTTGTTTTTGGGTAATCGTACAGCAGCGGCCGGATTGCAGAAAGGACAGGCGTGCGGAAAACGGCAGGACAGATTCGAGAACTTCAAGCGCAATGGCGGTGAGAGAGGGATTCGAACCCTCGATACGCTTTTAACGTATACACACTTTCCAGGCGTGCTCCTTCAACCACTCGGACACCTCACCTTTGGCTTGGGACGCTTCGACACAACTCCTTGTTCGAAGGCGCGACAATGTATATCAGCAATGCGGATATTACAAGCCGCCAACTATTGCCTGGCGAGGCGAACAGCGGGAAATTCCACTTCGAACGGATGCGAACTTCGCACGGGATTGATTTCCAGACCTCCCCGACGCAGAAAATTGATGGCAACACTCAAATGCTCAGGGTTCATCAACTGCATGAGATCAACATAGATCCGTTCAACACAGTCTTCGTGAAAGCCATTGTGATGCCGATAGGACACGAGATATTTCAAGAGACTGCCATGGTCAATCGCGCTGCCCTTGTAACGGATGAAAGCTGTCCCCCAATCAGGCTGACCGGTCACGGGGCAATTCGAACGAAAGAGATTGCTGTGGAGGGTCTCCGCACGCACGCAACCTGCGTCAACCCGCAGCAAACTCGGATCGGGCTGATAAACATCGATATCCAGGGACAAGTCATCGAGCGAGACTCCTTCTGGTTCCGCGCAAGACAACTGGGAAAACACATGGGGCAAGTAAAGTTGTACAAGACAGCGTGCCTGAACGACACGAGCAAGATCATCCGTAATGAGCTGTTGTACAGCAGCGGGGCTGTCGAAACTCTTCTGGTTGAGCGAGTTCAGATAGAGCTTGAACGACTTCGACTCCACCATGCACGGGGAATCGGCCGGCACCAGTATTTCACCTGCTGCCACAACAGGTTTGCCACGCAGATCCAACCAGGAAATCTCGTAAGCACGCCACAGATCATAGCCACGAAACGGCAGAGCGAGGCCAGTCACCCCGATATCCTGACGATTCTCGGCGCGTGAGATCGGAAACAGCAATCCTGGATCGTAGGACGAGGGGTACTCAGTGTCACGCCCCAGTGGATTCCGCGACATGTTCATCAGTGCCGCAGCCCTGTGCCACGACGCAGCAGAATGAGACATGCCGCTCCAAGGACGAACACGAATACGACAAGCATCATCAGGGACGTGTAAATGTTGGCATCAGATGCGCCAAGAATTCCATAGCGGAATGTGTTGACCATGTAGAACAGAGGATTGATGGCAGACACCATCCTGCCGAATTCAGGCAGCAGGTCCACGGAGTAGAACACCCCGCCAAGGTAGATCAGCGGCGTCAGAATGAAGGTCGGGATGATGGAGATGTCGTCAAAGCTGTTGGCAAACAGTGCATTCAAGAATCCCGCCAGCGAAAACACCACGGCAGTCATCAGCACGACGAAAAGCGTGATTCCCCAATGATGAATATTCAGATCGGTGAAGACGAAGGACATCAACACCACAATAACGCCTACAGCAAGTCCTCGTGCCACGCCCCCAGCGACAAAGCCGGCGAGAATGATGTAATTGGGTACTGGCGAAACCAGGAGTTCCTCGATGCTGCGCTGAAACTTCTGACTGAAGAAAGAGGACACAACATTGGCATAGGCATTCTGGATGACAGCCATCATGATGAGACCAGGGACGATGAAGTCCATGTAGGAAAACCCACTCATGCTGCCGATGCGATTGCCGATCAGATTCCCGAAGATCAGAAAATACAAGCCTATGGTGATTGCCGGAGGCACAAGGGTCTGCACCCAGATGCGCATGAACCGGCGCACTTCCTTGATGAGGATGGTTTCGAACGCGATGTACTTGTGACTGTTCAGCATGATCCATTCACACCGTGGAATTCTTCAGGCGAGAAAGAAACAATTGTTCCAGCCTGTTCGACTTGTTGCGCATGCCCTTGACGTGAATGTTGGCTTGACTGAGCAACGCGAAGACTTCATTGACATCGTGGTCACGACCAAGATCAACCTCGAGAGTATGGGAATCCACATGGCGGAACCCCGGCAGTGTGTGCTGCGCGAAGACCTCGCTGCTCATCTCGTGGCGCAGATCACATACCAGAGTCTGCGAATCCAACTTGTTGAGTAGCGATTTCATGCTGCAATTCTCGATGATTCGACCTTGATCGATAATCGCAATGTTGCGACACAGATGTTCTGCCTCTTCAAGATAATGCGTGGTCAGGATGATGGTCGTTCCGTTGTTGTTGATCTCCTGCAGGAAGTCCCACATCGAGCGGCGCAGTTCTATGTCCACGCCTGCCGTTGGCTCATCAAGAATCAACAGACGCGGTTCGTGGACAAGTGCACGGGCTATCATCAAGCGCCGCTTCATGCCCCCGGAAAGCGTGCGCGAACGAACATCCCGCTTGTCCCAAAGGCCGAGCTTGCGCAAGTACTTTTCGGTACGCTCGCGAGCCAGGGCTCGTGGCAACCCATAGTAGCCGGCCTGCGTCATGACAATGTCTGCCACTTTCTCGAAGGGGTTGAAATTGACTTCCTGAGGGACGACACCGAAATCCAGTTTCGTCTCGTAGACGTGGGTCGCAACGTCTCGGCCATATACCGCAACACCGCCCCCTGTGGGTCGCACCAGCGTGGAAATGATGCCGATGATCGTGGACTTGCCCGCCCCGTTGGGCCCTAGCAACGCGAAGAAATCGCGCTCTTGCACCTCGAGATCGACACCACGCAATGCCTGATGTCCATTGGCGTAGGTCTTCTGCAGATTTGTGATTGAAATGGCACTGCTCATCGGGGAGTCTCGTTGCCAGAAGGCTGGCGCTGTGAAACCGGGCGCAAGGATAGCAAATCGGGCTTACATCAACCACGTGTGATGAAGCCAAAAAAAAAGCCTGACCAGTGGTCAGGCTTTTCAGAGTTTGGCGTCCCCTGGGGGTTTCGAACCCCCGTTGCCGGGATGAAAACCCGGTGTCCTAGGCCTCTAGACGAAGGGGACTGGAGTCAAACTGCCTTCTGTGTCTTCTCACAGAAGGCGGCGCATTCTAGAAAGCCATTCCTGGTGCGTCAAGCACTAAATCCAAAAATTTTGTCGTCATGATTTCGCACAGAACAAATGGGAGTCAGTGTCCCCCTTTTGGATACCGCACTGCTCTTCGGCCACTGGCATCGACCTGCAGCCGTCAAGATTGCTATCATCGCCGCGAGACAGAATTGAGTGGCACTGCATGAAACAGCACAAGATCTTCAACGAGGAATGCATTCGATGCTGATCTTCCTGGGAGTGGTAGCTGCCGCGGTGCTGCTGATTGGCTTGATCGCGGTGCTGCACAGACTTCAGTACCAGCGGAAGGTCGAAGCAGTCGACCGCACCATTCCCCTACCCCCACTGGATCCGCAGGACAAGCAGCGTGTCCTGGCAATCACAGCTGATGTTGAGCTCTCCCACATGGAGACAGCCGAAGACAAGCGGGAACGGTGGCTGGACCGCATGCTTGCAGCGGCACCAGAAACCGCAAAGGACTGGCAGGCCAAAGCGCGGCAGCATGCCGATGACCTCGACTTCACTCAGGCGCTCGCTTGCTGCGCCGTCGCATTCCCACAGCTCGGGGCCTTGCGCCAGGCTGCACAGATACTGCGACAGCAGATTCGCGCCGCGCAGAGGAACGGTGACGCTCTGGACAGCCCCTTGGCTGATCTGTATCGCATCGCCGCCTGGGCGGATCTGCTGCATAGCCACCTCCCTGCTTACAGACCGCTGACCAGCGCCCAGCTGAAAAAATTCGATATGCGAGCATGGCAGGACTTCGCATTCGATTACTCTACCCTTGGCTCCAACCAGCTAGGGTTGTTGACTGTCGCCGACAGGAAACTGATCAGCACACGCTGGGGCAACCCAACGCAGCATGTCCATACGCTAGAGCTGCACGACATGGACTTGCAATCCATGCTCGGCATGAGCAGCCGTTCAACAGGAGCCTCATGAGCACTCTGACAGACGTTCAGGCCAGCATCATGCTGACCCTGCAAGCCACCATGAACACCAAGGTGGATGCACACTGGCTCGACAAGCGATTCCCTTACTTGAGGGCGGTCGTGGTCGAGGCAGCCGAAGCCATCGAACATCACGGCTGGAAATGGTGGAAGAAGCAGGAAAGGGATCTGCCGCAACTGCAAATGGAAGTCATCGATATCTGGCATTTCCTGCTTTCGGAGATTCTGCTTCGCAACAACGGGGACCATGAGCAGGCAAGGACACTTCTGCGTGCTGCCAATGCGCCCCACCTCGGTGGCCATGTGATTCACTTCGATGGTCATGCCCTTGAACAGGGCAGCATGAGTCTGTTGAGCAAGCTGGAATTGCTGATCGGGCTGTCATGCGCGGGACGCATCGATCTGCTGCTGTTCCGCTCGATCATGCTGGATAGCGGGCTGAACTGGGAGTCACTCTACAAGCAGTATGTCAGCAAGAATGTGCTGAACATGTTCCGCCAGGATCATGGCTACAAGGAGGGCACTTACCAGAAGCTCTGGCATGGACGCGAGGACAATGAACATCTTGTGGAGCTGATGGACTCCCTGGACACATCCGATGCAGCTTACCCTGAGCGACTCTACCAGGGGCTTTCCCGTCGCTATCCCGGGAGCCCTACTTGAAATAGGCATTCTCACGCTTGGAGTGGTCGGTGATATCGCGCACTTCCGTGAGTTGCGGAATCTGCTCCAGCAGGGTCTTCTCGACGCCTTCCTTCAGCGTCAGGTCAACCATGCCACAGCCCTGGCAACCTCCTCCGAACTTCAGCACGGCCACAGTCCCGTCATAGATTTCCTCAAGCGTGACGACACCGCCATGTGCGGCCAGTGAAGGATTGATCTCGTTATAGAGCACGTAATTGACGCGGTCTTCGATAGGACTGTCATCCTGTATCTGAGGCAGGCGAGAGTTGGGCGCCTTGATGGTCAACTGCCCCCCCATGGCATCCTTGGCGTAGTCAACCACGGCATCCTTGAGATAGGGAATGCTGCGTTGCTCGATGTAAGCGTTGAAGTCCTTATAGCTGCGCAGTTCATCCGATTCCTGATGCTCACCAGGCCGACAAAAGGAAATGCAGGTCTCCGCTTTTGGCGTTCCAGCATCGAGAATGAAAACGCGCACCCCAATGCCCTCGCAATCCTGCTTCTTCAGCAACTCAGCGAGATAAGTCTGCGCAGACTCTGTAATCGTGATCATGAGAGAACCTGTGACGGGTCAGTAAAATTGGCCGGGAGTTTACGCCATGTTGACAGCAATGGAAATAGCCGACTAAATCACTTGGTTATTTGCCCTCACCGCCCGCCGTCTCTCCAGACATGACCCTGTCCGTGCAGGAGACTTCTGGTAAACTGCGCCCCTTTTCTGCAGCCACTGCCTGATCGCCTGACGCAAGGGCGATCAACAAACGAGAGTACAACGATGGAAAACCTGCCTTCCGACCAACGCCTGCGCAATGCCCTCAAGAGCCGGATTCTGGTCCTTGACGGAGCCATGGGCACCATGATTCAGGCGTACAAGCTGAAGGAAGCGGATTTTCGCGGCCAGCGTTTTGCTGATTGCGAGCAGCACCTTGCCGGGAACAACGACCTGCTCACTCTGACGCGCCCTGATGTGATCGGCCAGATTCATCGCGAATACCTGCTCGCCGGCGCGGACATCATCGAAACCAACACCTTCAACTCCACAGCTATCTCGCAGGCGGACTATCAACTGCAGCATCTGGCCTACGAACTGAACTTCGAGGGGGCACGGCTGGCACGCCGCATCTGCGACGAAATCGAAGCCACCACCCCGGACAAACCCCGTTTCGTGGCGGGTGTCATCGGCCCGACCAGTCGTACTGCGTCCATCTCGCCGGATGTCAACGATCCTGCCTTCCGCAATGTGACGTTCGAGGACCTGGTGGAAAACTACCTCGTGAGTGTGGAAGCACTCGACAAGGGAGGCGCGGACATCCTGCTGGTGGAAACCATTTTCGACACACTCAATGCCAAGGCTGCCATTTTCGCGATCCAGGAGTACTTCAAGCGCAGTGGGCGCCAGTTGCCGATCATGATCTCGGGCACGATCACGGACGCCAGCGGACGGACTCTCTCCGGTCAGACTGTCGAAGCCTTCTGGAACTCGGTGGCGCATGCCAAACCTCTCTCGATCGGCTTCAACTGTGCGCTGGGCGCTGCACAACTGCGTCCGCACATCGAGGAGATTTCGCGTCTGGCTGACACCCACGTCTCCGCGCACCCCAACGCGGGCTTGCCGAATGCCTTTGGTGAATACGACCAGAGTGCTCGAGAGATGGCAGACATCATCGAGGAATTCGCCAGCAGTGGTTTTCTCAACATCGTCGGCGGCTGCTGTGGCACGACTCCGCTGCACATCAAGGCAGTGGCCGAAGCCGTGGCTCGTCACAAACCGCGAGTCATTCCCGAGATCGCCCCGGCATGCCGACTCAGTGGCCTCGAAGCCTTCAACATCCATGCCGATTCGCTTTTCGTGAATGTAGGCGAGCGCACCAACATCACAGGCTCCAAGCGCTTTGCCAGGCTGATTCGCGAGGGCGATTTCACGACTGCACTGGAAATTGCCCTGCAACAGGTGGAGGCCGGCGCTCAGATCATCGACATCAACATGGACGAGGGCATGCTGGATTCCAACGCAGCCATGTCGCGTTTCCTGCGCCTGATTGCCTCGGAGCCCGACATCAGTCGCGTGCCGGTCATGATCGACTCCTCCAAGTGGGAGATCCTGGAGACCGGCCTGCGCTGCATCCAAGGCAAGGGCATCGTCAACTCCATCAGCCTGAAGGAAGGTGAAGAGGACTTCATCGCCAAGGCCCGGCTGTGCATGCAGTACGGGGCAGCCGTCGTGGTAATGGCCTTCGACGAAAAAGGCCAGGCCGACACCTTCGCCCGCAAGTGCGAAATCTGCCGCCGCAGCTATGAGGTTCTCGTGAACGTGGTGGGCTTCCCGCCGCAGGACATCATTTTCGACCCGAACATCTTCGCGGTCGCCACAGGCATCGAGGAGCACAACAACTACGCGGTGGACTTCATTCAGAGCTGCGCCTTCATCAAGCGCGAGCTTCCGTATGCCCTGATATCCGGCGGCGTGAGCAATGTCTCGTTCTCGTTCCGTGGCAATGAACCGGTCCGCGAAGCCATTCACTCCGTCTTCCTTTATCACGCCATCAAGGCGGGGTTGAGCATGGGCATCGTGAATGCCGGACAGCTGGCCGTGTATGACGAGATTCCCGCTCAACTCAAGGAACGCGTCGAGGACATCATCCTCAATCGACGCGTCGACGGCACCGACCGCCTGATGGAGATCGCAGGCCAGTACAGCGGGGAATCCAGTCTCGAGAATCACGAGGACGTGACCTGGCGCGAGCAGCCCGTGGCTGCCCGCATCGCCCATGCGCTGGTCAAAGGCATCACACGCTACATCGAGCAGGACACCGAAGAGGCAAGGCGTCAGTTCGCGGAGCCCATTCAAGTCATCGAAGGCCCGCTCATGGATGGGATGAACATCGTCGGAGACCTGTTCGGCAGCGGCAAGATGTTCCTGCCGCAGGTCGTCAAGAGTGCCCGCGTGATGAAGCAGGCCGTGGCCTATCTGCTGCCTTTCATCGAGGAGAGCAAGAAGGGTCAGGTGGTCAAGGCCAAGGGCAAGATCCTGCTCGCCACCGTCAAGGGCGATGTGCATGACATCGGCAAGAATATCGTGGGCGTGGTGCTCGGCTGCAACAACTACGACATCGTGGATCTCGGAGTCATGGTTCCTTGCGAACGGATTCTGCAGACAGCCATCGACGAGGAGGTCGACATCATCGGCCTCAGCGGTTTGATCACGCCTTCCCTGGACGAGATGGTCCACGTGGCGAAGGAGATGCAGCGACTCGGCTTCAGCATTCCGCTGATCATTGGCGGTGCCACGACTTCCAAGGCGCATACGGCAGTGAAGATCGAGCAGAACTACACGAACAACGCCACCGTGTATGTGCCGGATGCATCACGCAGCGTCACCGTGGTCAGCAGTTTGCTCAGTGAAGAGGGCGCGGCCGATTTCAAGCGTCAGATCCACGCCGAATACGACGTGATCCGCGAGCGCAATGCGAACCGCGACCAGCGCAAGACACTGATCAGCTTCGAGGCCGCGACGCAGAACGCCCTGCAGGTCGACTGGGTCCATTATCGCCCCGTTGCCCCGGCATTCCTGGGCACCCGCGTGTTTGATGACTATCCGCTGGAAGAACTGGTGCCCTACATTGACTGGACGCCCTTCTTCATCACGTGGAGTCTGGCGGGCAAGTACCCGGCCATTCTTGAGGACAACATCGTCGGCGAGGCGGCTCGTGACCTGTTCCGGGACGCCCAGGCCATGCTGAAGCAGATCATCGACGGACGCCTGCTCAAGGCCCAGGCGGTAGTTGGTTTCTGGCCGGCTGCGCAGCGCAATGCGAACGATGTCGTGCTTTTCACTGACGAAACTCGACGTCAGGAACTTGCGGCATTTCAGTTCCTGCGACAACAGGCTGGCAAGGCACCCGGTATACCCAATCTCTCGCTGGCCGACTTCGTGGCACCGGAGACACTGGGCATTCCCGATTACATCGGAGGATTCGCGGTGACCACTGGCCTCGGGGCCGACGAACTTGCCAGAGCCTACGAGCAGGACAACAACGACTACAACGCTCTCATGGTGAAGGCCCTGGCAGATCGTCTGGCCGAAGCCTTCGCCGAGCGCATGCACGAGCGTGTGCGCCAGGAATTCTGGCCTTACGCCGCCCAGGAATCCCTGAGCGCTGAAGAGCTCATCGACGAGAAGTACCAAGGCATTCGACCTGCGCCAGGATACCCCGCCTGCCCGGAGCATTCGGACAAAGTCAGACTGTTTGATTTGCTGCAGATTGAAGGCCGCATCGGCATGCACTTGACGGAAAGCTTTGCGATGACCCCCGCGGCCAGTGTCAGCGGCTTCTACTTCGCCAATCCGCAGGCACGCTACTTCTCAGTGGGCAAGATCGATGAGGATCAGGTGCAATCACTGGCCAGCCGCAAGGGGCTGAGCGTGGACGCAATGAGCAGGCTCTTGAGCCCCAATCTGGTATGAGACAGGGAAGTGTGCCCTCAGGAAGTGAGAAAATGAGCGAGCAGGAAACCAATGATCAAGACAGCACTGAAGCGCCGCAGAAACTGAGCTTCTGGAAAATGATGCTGAGTGTGATGCAGGCGAGTTTCGGCGTGCAGAACCGCAAGAACAAGGAACGCGACTTCGCCAGTGGCAGCATCAAGGGCTTCATTGTCGCGGCCCTGATCTTCACGGTGCTGTTCGTGCTGACCGTGGCAACTGTCGTGAATCTGGTGCTGAACTGAAGGAAGGTCTGCCAGTCGAGACTTCACAGGAGGCTCCTGCGTGACCTCGACTGGCAAGTTGATCAACGGCTGGCGAAAAACACAGCCATGGTGACAATGATCAAGACGAGTGAAAGCATGGCCAGAGTATCGGCGCGGCTGTTGGCATCCAGTTCCTTCTCATCAATGACGTGGTGTTCGCTGGCGTCGTGGTGACTCATGACATGACCTTCCTGAAGTGGGTTCCGGGGAAAAAACACGACGGCATTCTAATGACAAATGCTTCACAAGCAAGCAAAAATTTTCCAGGAAAGGATTTTCAACAGGCGCCTGTCCTGTGACTGGAGACGCCAGAACTGGCGCTTGAGAAGGGCATTCTTTACAATTGCCGGCCTTCGCGACTAGCGTCGGGCATTCCCTTACGATCATCCTTGGACCTGCAAAAGCTGCCGCATCATGTACAGATACGACAATTACGATCATCAAATGCTGGCCGACCGCATCGCGCAGTTTCGCGATCAGACGTCTCGCTTTCTGCGCGGCGACCTGGCCCCTGCGGAGTTCCTGCCGCTGCGACTGCAGAACGGGCTCTACGTGCAGCGCCTGGCTCCGATGCTGAGAATCGCCATTCCCTACGGCATGCTCTCCAGCAAACAATTGCGCAAACTGGCCTATATCGCCGATCACTTCGACAAGGGTTACGGTCACTTCACCACGCGTCAGAACATCCAGTTCAACTGGCCGGCCATCGCCGACGTTCCGGACATCCTCGCACACCTCGCGGAAGTGGAAATGCATGCCATCCAGACCAGCGGCAACTGCATCCGCAATACCACGACGGATCAGTTCGCAGGTGCCGCCGCCAATGAAATCGAGGACAGCCGCCCCTGGTGCGAGATCATTCGTCAGTGGTCCACCTTCCACCCGGAATTCGCATTCCTGCCGCGCAAGTTCAAGATTGCCGTGTGCGGCACGCAGGACGACCAGGCTGCAACCCAGGTGCATGACATAGGCCTGTTCATTGTGCGCAATGAGGAAGGCGAACTGGGCTTTCGCGTCCTCGCGGGCGGTGGCCTGGGTCGCACGCCAGTGATTGGCAAGGAGATCCGTACCTTCCTGCCCTGGCAACACCTGTTGAGCTACCTCGACGCCATTCTGCGTGTTTACAACCGGGAAGGCCGTCGTGACAACAAGTACAAGGCGCGCATCAAGATTCTCGTCAAGGAAACAGGCATCGAAAAGTTCCAGCAGAAAGTCGAGAAGGAATGGCTCGCCTTGAAGGACGGACCGCTTACCCTGACCGAAGCGGAGTTCCAGCGTTGCAAAGCCTTCTTCAAGGACCCGGAATACCTGCCGCTGGAAGCCTTCAGCCCGGAACTCGAACACGCATTGAATACCGATGTCCTGTTTGCAGCATGGCATACCCAGAATGTGAATGCGCACAAGAAGCCGGGCTACAGCATCGTCACCCTTTGCCTCAAGGCCACGGGCATCGCGCCGGGGGACATCACAAGCGAGCAGATGCGTTTCGTCGCCGATCTGGCCGACCGTTACAGCTTCGGCGAGCTGCGTGTCACCCATGAACAGAACCTCGTGCTGGCCGATGTGGCGCGCAAGGATCTGTACGCATTGTGGAGGGCCCTGAAAAGCCAGGACCTGCATTCGCCTAATCTCGGCTTGCTGACAGACATCGTCTGTTGCCCTGGTGGCGATTTCTGCTCGCTGGCCAACGCCAAGTCCATCCCGATTGCCGAGTCCATTCAGCGTCGTTTCGCTGACACCGAACGGCAACGCAAGATCGGCAAGCTCAGTGTGAATATTTCCGGCTGCATGAACGCCTGTGGCCATCACCACGTCGGCAATATCGGCATTCTGGGAGTCGACAAGAAGGGCGAAGAGTACTACCAGGTCTCTCTTGGCGGTTCGGCAGAAAATGTCACCGCACTTGGAGACATCGTGGGGCCCTCCTTCGCACAAGAGGATATTCCTGATGTCATGGAGAAGCTGATTGGTGTGTTCGAGCAGCACCGTGAGCAGCAAGAGCGCTTTGTCGATACCTATCGTCGCATCGGCATGGAGCCATTCAAGGAGGCGCTGTATGGCAAGGCTGATTAAGGACAGAGTGATTGCGGACGATCAATGGGAACTGATTCGTGAGCCGATCGATGCGGATGCATTGCGCGCACTGAGCGGCCGAAACGTGATTCTGCCGCTGTCCAGCTGGCTGGAGTTGCACGAGGCCCAGCCCTCTCACCAGGGGCTTCTCGGTGTGTGGCTCAAGAACACTGAACTGCCGGAATCCATCACGCCCTGGCTGCCCAGGATTCCGCTCATCGCTCTTGATTTCCCGGTGTTCACCGACGGCCGCGCCTATTCGTCCGCACGTGAACTGCGTCAGAACCTGGGCTTTGAAGGAGAACTCAGAGCCATCGGTGATGTGCTGTGCGACCAGCTCTTCTATATGTCGCGCTGCGGCTTCAATGCCTTTGCCATGCGCGCCGACCAGGATCTTGAGGCGGCCGTCCGTCGGTTCGACGACTTCAAGGATGCCTATCAGGCCAGTGTCCTCAATCCGGAGCCCTTGTTCCGTCGCAGATCTTGCGCCAACGGGTGATACTGCACTCAGGCGCAGACATCCAGGATGCGCCTGCCCTTGCCTCGCCCCTCCAGAATAGCGTCAAGTTCCGCTTCCAGCTCATTGAATGTAATGATCTTTGCAATTTTTTCCAGATGGGGAACTTGCCATTCACAAGCCAAGCTTTGCCAGATGTCGCAACGCTTCGCATGGGAGATGTTCACGGAGTCCACGCCGAGCAAGTTCACGCCGCGCAAGATGAAAGGATAGATGCTTGCCGAGAACTCGGGGGCACTCACAAGCCCGCAGCTGGCCACACTGCCGCTGTAAAGCAGGCTGCGAACGATCGCGCTCAGCATCCCGCCACCCGCTACATCAATCGCCCCTGCCCAACGGGCATTCAACAAGGGCTTGGCACCGCCATTCATGACCTCCTCGCGGGAAATCACCTGACGCGCCCCGATTGCTTGAAGATAGTCGCGCTCCTGCAGCTTTCCCGTGCAAGCCGTGACGTCAAAGCCGAGCTTGCCGAGCAACGCCACGGCGATACTGCCGACGCCGCCGGTCGCGCCAGTCACCAGCACGTCGCCCTGATCCGGAGCCAGGCCATTTTGCAGCAGTTTGTCCACACACAAGGCTGCCGTGAGTCCAGCTGTTCCGAGAGCCATACTTTGCAGCAGCGTCATCTGCCTGGGCAGTGACACCACCCAGTCAGCTGGAACCTGGATGTACTCAGCGAAACCACCTGCGCTATTCATGCCCAGGTCGTGACCTGTGACAATCACGGCATCTCCCGTCTTCCATCGAGGATCAGCGGAATGCACCACCGTTCCTGATGCATCAATGCCAGGGACATGCGGATAAGAGCGTGTGACACCCCGGTTGCCATTTGCGGACAGGGCGTCCTTGTAATTCAACGAGGAAAAGGCCAGCTGGATCAGAACATCCCCTGCGGGCAATTCGGCCATGGGCTTCTGCACCAGCCGACCTGCAAACACGGATTTCGCTCCTTCCACCCGCTCGGATACTTCAAATGCACGGTACAGAGTCTGGTCCACCTGCATTGAGCGCGCTCCGTCGTCAGGAGTAATAAGTCGTGTCGCGCGTACGCTTGATCCAGGCCAGTACTGCCATGTCCAATCCTTTCTGGATGGCGGCACCAAGCTTGTCGCTCAGCGTGCGACGAATCTCGAAATGAACAGCATAGACGTCAGCGTTCTCGCAGGCCTTCACGATGCATTCATCGCTCGTCATCAACTCGTCGATCATCGACTTCTCGAGGGCGTGCACACCCACCCAGGTCTCGCCGGTGGCAATGGAATCAATGTCCACCGCGGGACGATGATCCTTCACCCAGGCCTTGAACAAGCCATGCATCTCCTCGACGTCTTCCTTGACCTTGTCACGCCCCTTCTGGGTGATCTCGCCAAAGGTGGTAAGGGTTGTCTTGAACTCCCCTGCACTGATGGTTTCGTAGTCCACATCGTGCTTGCGCAGCAGTCGATTGAAATTGGGCAACTGCACCAGGACGCCAATGGAACCTAGAATCGCAAACGGGGCTGCCACGAGTCTGTCGGCCAGACAAGCCATCATATAGCCG
This sequence comes from Pseudomonadales bacterium, assembly GCA_023256835.1. Lineage (GTDB taxonomy): Bacteria > Pseudomonadota > Gammaproteobacteria > Pseudomonadales > Pseudohongiellaceae > UBA5078. Next base: position 44,489 of record JALREE010000167.1, read on the forward strand.
CCGCTGGCGGCCACCTTGTCGACACAGATGGTGAGCGGCACCTTCTGCGCCTTGATGCGATCGAGCTGCGAGGAAGCCAGACCGTAGGCATGCACCATGCCGCCCGGGCTCTCCAGACGCAGCACCACTTCATCATCAGGTGTGGCAAGCGCCAGAATCGCGGTGATCTCCTCACGCAGGGACACGACTTCGCTGGCTTCCATATCGCCATTGAAATCGATCACATAGACGCGTTTGCGCTTACCGTCTTCATGATCCGAACTGCCTTGTGCGCCACGCTTGGCCTGCTGACGACGTTCGCGCTCCTGCTTTTGACGCTTTTTCTCTTCCTTGAGCTCCAGCTTGTAACTCGCCTTGTCGTAGATGGCCTTCTTCATGGCATCCCGCATCTCATCCAGCTCTTCGTTCAGATGCGTGATGGTGATCTGGCCTCGCCCCGCTCCCTTGCGGCCTTTGCTGCCAGCAGACACGAGAATGCCGACGATGAAGACGAAGGCAACCACCAAGGTCACCAGCTTGGCCAGAAACAGCCCGTATTCGATGAAGTACTCCAAGAACCGACTCCTTGCATTGTCGCGGTGTCATCAGACTTTCAGGGATTGCAAGAATAACGCAATGAGTTGCCCCGCGACACTGAAGGGCGGAGGCAGCGCAGCCGGCAACGAGTCTGCTTCAAACCACCTTGCCTCCAGGATTTCGTCGCCATCCACGCGGATTTCACCTCCTGCGTGATCCGCATGGAAGCCGAGCATCAATTGTGAGGGAAACGGCCAGGACTGACTCCGGACATAGCGGATATTGTTCACCTCGATGGCAGTTTCTTCCTTGACCTCGCGGCAGATGGTCTGCTCAGGAGTCTCGCCCACCTCCATGAAGCCAGCCAGACAACTGAACGTGGCGCTGCCCCGCCCTGCATGGCGAGCCAACAGGATATGACGATCGCGTCGGACCAGCACGATCACGCAGGGGCTGATGCGCGGAAAGACACGGTGCTGGCACTGGGGGCATTGCAGCGCTCGTTCCGCAGGATGTGCAAGCAGCGGCTGGCCACAGAACCCGCAGTACCGATGACTGATGAGCCAGTGGGTCAATTGCAGCGCCTTGCCGACCTGGTCGAACACCCCTGGCAAACTGCTTTGCAGAAGTTGTCGCGCTGGGCAGCGGCTGAAGCGCATTCCCACCAGTGAGTCTGCAGGGCAAGGCAGCGCGTAAACGGCGGCGTCGCACGCTGCTTCGATGCTAACGGCCATGCTGCCCGGATCCAGCTGCTGCTTGAGAAACGCTGCGGGCCAGTAGATCTGTTCGTTGTGCAACAGCACGTCTGCGCCATCCACCAGCACGAGTTGCGCGTGGTCTGGCAATTCGCGCAAGACCGGAATCGGGGAGCGAGGCACCAACGTCACGAGGCGCTCGAAGTGGCGGGAGCTTGCTGCCAGAGACACTTGTTCTTGCTGGCCTTGTTGATTCTTTCCAGAAAGCGGGCGTGGGCCTCCAATTCCTCTGCGTCGGGAAGACTCACGGGCAGCAGACCCCGCGCCAAGGAGAGCTTGCCGGATTCCATTTCACTCACCTGCACCACCACCTCCTCGCTGACAAGGAGGAGATTGGCCTGGCCGCCCGTCATCGCCAGATAGACGTCGGCAAGAATCTCGGCATCGAGAAGGGCTCCATGCAGCTCGCGCTGGGAGTTGTCGACCTCATAGCGCTTGCACAAGGCATCCAGACTATTGCGCTGACCGGGATGCTTCTTGCGTGCCATCTGCAGGGTGTCCGTCACGGGACACAAATCCTGCAGCGAGCGATGCGGGTTGCGCGCCAGTGCGAGTTCCGAGTCGAGAAAACTCAAGTCAAAAGGTGCGTTGTGAATGATGAGCTCTGCGCCGCTGACAAACCGCAGGAAATCCTCCATGACCTGCGAGAATCGAGGCTTGTCAGCCAGGAACTCTGTGGTGATTCCATGCACTTGCACAGCCCCCTCATCGATTTCGCGATCAGGGTTGAGATAGCAGTGAAAGTGTCGTCCAGTGAGGCGACGATTCTCGATCTCGACACAGCCGATCTCGATCACTCTGTGGCCTTGGGAAGGATCCAGCCCTGTGGTTTCAGTATCCAGTACTACTTGTCGCATCTTTCTGCTGCGTTGACCTCGTGTCAGGGCGTCGACGACGCCAGTGTTTCGATCCCCAGATTCGCCAGCTCATCGGCAATCTCGTTTTCGAGGTGTCCGTTGTGGCCCTTCACCCATTGCCAGTCAATGTTGTGCCTCGAGGCCAGAACATCCAGTTGCATCCAGAGATCGGCGTTGAGCACTGGCTTCTTCGCAGCGGTCTTCCAGCCTCGTTTTTTCCAATTCGGCAGCCACTCCGAAATTCCCTTCAGCACATAGGTGGAATCACTGACCACACGTACATTGCAGGAGTCTCGCTTGAGCGCATCAAGGCCCTTGATCACGGCCATGAGTTCCATGCGATTGTTGGTGGTATGGGGCTCGCCACCGTACAGGCGTTTCTCGTGCCCCTTGTAACGCAACAGGACACCCCAGCCGCCCTTGCCTGGATTTCCCTTGCAGGCTCCGTCGGTATACATCTCGATCTGCTGTGACACGCTGTACTTGTCTCGTGGTTGACTCAATGCTGAACGTCAGGCTCGGCAGCCTGAGGCCGCGCGCGTGCCGGCTCACCCAGCGTACGGGCAAGCAGCGGTCGCGAAATGCGTGGCCAGCGCGGCATGACCGGCGTCACGGGCATCAATTGCTTGCATGCCACGATCATGTAAGCCGCGCCAACAGGAGCCTCGAAGCGTTTGCCGAAGCGTTCCAGCGCTGGCGCCAATTGCACCACTCTCGGATGGGTGAAGGGAAGCAGAAAGGCGCAATGACTGACACGCTCGACGCTGAATTCCAGCAGCTTCAACCAGTCGCACACCCTATTGGCGGAAATGAAACGCGCACTCCAGGGCAGACCGGCACCAATGCGCGTCAGTCGACGGACACCCCAGGTGCTGAGAGGATTGAAGCCCACAATCAGCAGCTTGCCGCCAGGCATGAGAACCCGGGACGCCTCGCGTAGAAGTCGGTGGGAGTCTGGTGTGTAGTCCAGGGCATGGTGAATGAGTACAGCATCCACGCTATCCGTTTGCAGCGGCAAAGCCTCCGCGCTGGCAACTGCATGCCGGGAATCCGTGCTGCGCTGAGGCACGAAAAGGAATCTGTGGCCCACCGGAGATTCCTCCAGCAGGGACGTCTCGCAGACGCCTATCTGCAAGAGGTGATAGCCGAATATCCGCGCTAGAACGGGCTCGATGACCTTGCGTTCACTCTCGAGCAAGGCCTGACCGAGAGGGGTCTCCAGCCACTGGGCCATCTCACGGAACAGCAAGGCCGGCTCCGGAAGATTCCGGCGTCGTCTGAGGCGATCGGCAATGACGTTCTTGAGTTCCATGGAAGCTGGTCTTGTCAATTTGGCAACGGGGGCTATGATCGCGTCCTTCTTCCTTGAAAATCAAATGCCATGAGCCTTCAGATCACTGCCATTCCAGCCTTTGAGGACAACTACATCTGGATGCTGCAACAGCCTGGCACACGGAATGTGGCGATCGTCGACCCCGGCGATGCCAGTGTGGTGCTCTCCTCGCTGCAAGCACAGCGCGTTGCCATCACCGATATTCTCATCACCCATCATCATCCTGACCATACAGGAGGGATCCTGGCGTTGCGTGAACACTTTCCCGACGCCAGGGTTTATGGTCCGCGCAATGACCTGATCAAAGGGCTGACCCATCACGTTGCAGAGAATCAGCGCCTCTGTGTGCTGGGAATGCAGTTTCGGGTACTCGAGGTGCCGGGTCATACTCTGGACCACGTTGCCTACTTCTGTGACGACTTTAATTTGAAACCTCAACCTATTGTTTTATGTGGAGATACGCTCTTTTCGGCGGGCTGTGGCCGGCTCCGCGAAGGGGCCCCTTCACAACTGCTCAACTCACTGCACAGGTTCGCACAGCTACCACCCGAGACTCTTGTCTACTGCACGCACGAATACACGGTGAGCAACCTGCGCTTTGCCTTGCACGTCGAACCGGATAACATCGCGTGCCAGCAACGATTGCAGGAATGCCTGAGCATGCGCCATCAGGGCCTGCCGACACTGCCTTCAACAATCGCTACAGAGCTGCGAACTAATCCGTTTCTGCGCTGTCGTAGTGATGAGTTGTCTGTAATAATCCGGACACAATTCGGCCCGGATCATGTCAGCGAACTCGAGGTCTTCACCCAACTGAGACGCTGGAAAGACGGATTCACGGGTTGAACTGTGCAGCATTACTGATGCGACTGCACTGAACAAACACAACACTTTGCTTTACCGGGCTTTATTTTGATTTCACTTCGCCATTTGCCGCTCAACAAGCTTTCGCTTGCGATCGCGACCACTGTGTTCTTGAGTGCATGCTCCACCATCGATCAAGGTAGCGGCTCCTTCTCGGATGATTCCACGTTGGGTGGCAGTGATTCAGTCATTGGGCGTGTGATTGCAAATCGCGGTGCCGCAGCCCGCGTGCAAATCCCTTCCGGGGAAGCTCTGCCCTCGGATGAAATCGCCTTTCAGGACATCTGGGCGCGGCTGTCCCACGGTTTCCAGTTCTCGACCGACCTCGACAACAGACAGATCCAGGAACAGTTGGCGTTCTATCAGAAGAACTCCAATCTGTTGCGGGTAAGCACCGAACGCGCTGAGCCCTTCATGTTCGAGATCGCAGAAGCACTTGAGCGACGCGGCATGCCAGCGGAGCTGGCTCTGTTGCCAATTGTGGAGAGCGCTTTCAACCCCAACGCTGCGGCCCCAGGCAATGTGGTTGGCATGTGGCAGATTCAGGGAGCGACTGCTCGCAGCCTCGGCCTCAAGCAAGACTGGTGGTACGACGGACGACGTGACCCCCTGGCATCGACGGAAGCTGCCCTGGACTATCTGGCAGCACTCCACGAAACCTTCAATCGTGACTGGCTTCTCGCACTCGCGGCCTACAACGCAGGCCCCGGCAATATCCAGAAGGCGATCGATCGCAACATTTCCCGGGATCGCCCGACTGATTTCTGGTCATTGAACCTGCCGTCGGTGACCAAGGAATACATCCCAAAGCTGATCGCCTTGAGCCATCTTGTCGCCGCGCGCGATCACTTCGGCGTGGAACTCGCTGACATCAAGAATGAGCGAGTCGTGGAGATGGTGGAGATCGGCTATCAGATGGATCTGCAGTTCGCGGCGGGGCTGGCCGGTCTTGATCCAGTCGAGCTTTACCAGCTCAACCCCGGATTCAGGCAATGGGCCACGCATCCCGACGGCCCGCACAGCCTCCTCCTTCCTGTCGAGCGCAAGGAAGCATTCCTCAGCGCCTTGGCAAGCGCGCCCGAGCGACCGCAGGTCACCTGGGATCGCTATGTGGTCCAGCGTGGTGACAGCCTGAGCAAGATTGCACGTCAGTTCGGCACCGATGTGAGTGCATTGCAGCAAGCCAACGGACTTGATGGCAGTCGCATCATCGCAGGCGAGTCCCTGTTGATCCCGCGCGCCTACACTGCGGGCACGCCCCTGCCGATTCCGGACGCCCCCCAGTACGCTGGGTCAAGCTCACGTCCTGTGGCCCCGCCGGATTCCAGCCCGCAGTACACCGTTCGCTCTGGCGACACTCTCTGGCGAATTGCAGAACGCTACAACCTCAGTGTGAACACACTGGCGCAAATGAATGGGATCAGTCTGGATGCCATTCTGAAGCCAGGCCAAGTGCTGCAGGTGAAGGCTGATACGGCCATCGTTCAGGCTGGAGGGACCCCGGAGGCATCAGCGCCGCAGATCTACACCGTCAAGGCAGGTGATTCCCTGTCGCGCATTGCACGGGAGTTTGGGGTGGCTGTCGCCGAGCTGGCTGCTTGGAATGGCATCGGCGCTGGAGATTTGATCCACCCCGGGCAGGCACTCATGCTCCACCCGGGGCTGGACAAATTGAACTGAGTCAGCAAGCCACTTAGAAGGTGGCTGCCGGCGTCAGGTTTTCGGTAATGTCGGCGTTGTTGCGAGAATTGGCCAGGAAAGCATCGAAAGCAGCGCGCCCATCTCTTTCCACAAAAGTGCGCACCAATTCTTCGCGCTCACTCGCTTCCATCTGCGCCAGCGAACCACGATTGACACGTTGCAATTCGGCAACAATGTAGGTTCCGTTGGTCAATGCGAATCCGCTGTAGACCGACTCTCCCTCTGCAGGAGCCGTCAGGGCAAAGACATTCTGCAACACTTCAGAATTCAAGCCGGTCTGGTCACGCGCAGCGTTGGTCTGCACGATCCATTGCAGCTCGTTGTCCGCGAGCATTTGATCGATGGGCTGCCCGCTGCGCAAGGCTGAGAGCAACTGCTCCCCCAGAGCTGCCGCACGCTCCTTTTCCATTTCAGTGCGGAGAATGGCGGCCACTTCTCCGCGCACTTCCTCAAGGCTGCGCAGAGACTCTTCGTTGTGGGTGTTGATGTTCAGCACCAACGCTCTATCGCTGCCCATCTCCACGACTTCGCTGTTGTTGCCATCCACGAGAACCTCGTCCGAGAAGGCAGCGGCAATCACATTGGCATTGGTGGTGATTTCGGAAAAACCGCCAGCACGAGAAAACAGCTCGCTCTGCTGAATCGGCAGAGAAAGCTCCTGGGAAATCTCCGTCAGATCTGTGGTTTCAAAAGCAAGATTGGCCAGCGTCTCAAGGCGTGAGAAGTAAATCTCGTCGACTTCCGCGCTGCTGAGTTCACGGCGGATACGATCTGAGGATTCCTCAAGCGTAGGGAACTCATTGACGTCGTATTCCGTCAGCTTGACCAGATGGACGCCAAACTCCGACACGACGGGATCCGACACCTGCCCAACCTCCATCGCCGCCAGTGCCTGCTCGACGGCACTGGGGAATGCCGTGCCATCCGAGTAGCCGATGTCCCCGCCCTGCTCTGCCGATACCGTATCTATGGAGGCCTCAAGAGCAATAGCGCCGAAATCCTCACCGGCATCGAGACGCGCCTTGAGTGCGGCGGCTTGAGCCACCACGGACTCTTCCGTGGCACCGGCACCGACCTCCAGCAGGATATGCGAGGCGCGACGCTGAGTAGAAGCGCTGGAAGCTGCGCGCTCTTCCTCATAACGTGCCAGGACATCCTCGTCACTGACTTGCACTTCTGCAAAGATGCCAGCCTTGTCGAGAACCACGTAATCGATCGCCACTTCCTCTTCGATCATGAAGCGGGACTGGTTGTTCTGGTAGTAGGTTTCGATCTGGTCTGCTGGTATTACCTCGCCTTCGGTACGATTGCCGAGGGTCACTGACACGAATCGGAAATCCCTGGTCTGGGAAGACAGCGCAGCAATCCGCTCCAGCTCACTCTGTGTCACGAAGCCCGAGGAGGCGAAGGCATTCGCAATCTGTCCGACTACCATCTGGTCAGCAAGCGCCTGCCGATAGGCGGCAACAGTGAAACCTTGCGTGACCATGGTCCTGACTGCGAGATCTGAATTGAATACGCCGCCTACTTGGAACTGCGGGTTGTTGATGATCTGCAGATCGATGGCATCGCTGGAAATCACGAGGGCAGCTTCCTCGGCAGACTGACGCAGGAGTCTGTCTTCGATGAGCTGATTCAGCGCCACCTGCCGAATGAGGTCTTCATCCAGGGTTTCGAGATTGCCGCCGACCGAAGTGAGCAGATTCTGCACGCTGGTAGTCAGTTCGGGCTCTGTGATTTCCTCGCCATTCACTTCCGCGACCGTGGGATTGGTCACGAACCCACTCATGATGGATTCGACCCCGAAGAGAGCCATGATAGCGATAATGAATCCGATGATGAGCTTGGCGATAAGTCCCTGCGAATTGTCGCGTATGGTCTGCAGCATATCTAACCCTGTCGTGATGTCGAAGCCAGTCGCGGAACTCTGGTGAACCAGTGGTTTTCCAGCGCCCCTTTTAAACTAAAAAGGCGCATCAATGATGCGCCTTGTGAATTCGCCAGCCAGCGGCCTGATTGTGACTGCACAGCAGACGCCTGATTGTCTCATCCAACTTGCCACTAAACTGGCAAGCCGCAACCGCGCCAGCGAATCTGGAATTCCCGGTCAGAGATTGACTGAATCCTTAAGCGCCTTGCCAGCCTTGAAAGTGGGAACCTTTGCGGCCTTGATCTGGATTGAAGCACCAGTCTGGGGATTTCTACCTTGGCGAGCAGCGCGCTCCTTTGTGGTGAAAGTGCCGAATCCAACAAGCACAACCGGATCACTTTTCTTGAGTGAGTCTGTGATGGCATCGATCATTGCATCGATCACTCGCCCTGCTGTCGCCTTCGGAATATCGGCACCCGCTGCCACAGCATCGATCAATTCTGACTTGTTCACGTTAACCCCTTATTTTTCTATGATGAATAATTACTGAAATTCTCAAGCGGCGAAATGAGTATTCAAATGCCACAATGCGCATCGCTATGTTGCCTGATTTTCCTTACAAGATAAGGATTTCCATCCAATACGGCCGGCACTTTATACCAATTCACGGAAAGCTGTGTCAACTGAAACCCCGGCCTGCAGATGTGATTCAGTGCGTATTTACGGGCAATTCGTCCTTGTTTGCATCGCCCTCATCGACTCCCGAACCACGTCCTGGTTTTGCGATCAAATCGTCAGAAACCGGAATAGGCTGATACTCTAGAGCAATATCAAGTACCTGATCGATCCAGCGTACTGGTCGGATTACCAACTCGGCCTTGACGTTATCGGGAATCTCGCGCAAATCCCTCTCGTTGTCTGCAGGAATGATCACAGTCTTGATCTTGCCACGGTGCGCTGCCAGCAATTTCTCTTTCAGGCCACCGATTCGCAGCACCTGGCCGCGCAGTGTGATCTCCCCCGTCATGGCAACATCAGCCCGAACAGGAATTGCCGTCAGAGCGGACACCAAGGCGGTACACATGCCGATACCAGCACTCGGACCATCCTTGGGTGTCGCCCCTTCCGGAACATGGATATGCAGATCGACCGTCTCATGAAACCCTGGTTTCAGACCAAGTGCAGGTGCCCTGCTTCGCACGACCGTGATGGCTGCCTGAATGGATTCCTGCATGACGTCCCCAAGAGAGCCGGTCTTGATGGTCTTGCCCTTGCCTTCCAGGGCCACGGCCTCGATAGTCAAGAGCTCACCACCGACTTGAGTCCAGGCCAGCCCGTTGACCTGGCCGACAAGGTTCTTCTCCTCGGCGACTCCAAAATCGAACTTGCGGACACCGGAGTACTTCTCCAGCAACTCAGTGCTCAGAACCACTGGCTCGTGCTTCTTCAAAGATGAATGCTCTTTGACAACCTTGCGGCAGATCTTGGCGATCTCGCGCTCAAGGCTGCGCACACCCGCCTCTCGCGTGTAATAGCGAACCAGATCCTTGACAGCATCCTCTCCGAAAAGCAATTCACCCGGCTGAATGCCATTGTTCTGTTGCTGCTTTGGAACGAGATAACGCGTCGCAATATTGATCTTCTCGTCTTCGGTATAACCCGGAAGCCGAATGATCTCCATGCGATCCAAGAGCGGACCGGGAATGTTCATGGTATTGGACGTGCAAACAAACATTACCTCGGAAAGGTCATAATCCACTTCCAGATAATGATCGTTGAAACTGTGATTCTGCTCAGGATCAAGCACTTCCAGAAGCGCGGACGCCGGATCACCCCGGTTGTCCATCCCCATCTTGTCGATTTCATCCAGCAGGAACAATGGATTGCGCACGCCAACCTTGGCGAGCTTCTGCAGCAGCTTGCCCGGCAAAGATCCGATATAGGTGCGGCGATGCCCTCGAATCTCGGCCTCATCACGCACGCCACCCAGAGCCATGCGCACGAACTTCCTGTTGGTGGCCCGGGCGATGGACTCTCCCAGTGAAGTCTTGCCAACACCGGGCGGCCCAACCAGACAGAGGATCGGCCCCTTGAGCTTCTTAACGCGCTTCTGTACGGCCAGATACTCCAGAATGCGAGTCTTGACCTCTTCGAGTCCGTAATGATCATTCTCGAGAACCTGCTCGGCCTTCTCGAGATCGAATCTGACCTTGCTGCGTGCCTTCCATGGAATATTAACCATCCAGTCTATATAGGTGCGCACGACTGAGGCCTCGGAAGACATCGGCGACATCATCCGCAGCTTGTTCAACTCGGACAATGCCTTGTCCTTCGCTTCGGCCGGCATACCCGCCGCTTCGATCTTCTGCTTCAATTCTTCCGCTTCATTCGGAGAATCGTCCAACTCGCCCATTTCCTTCTGAATCGCCTTCATCTGCTCGTTCAGATAGTACTCGCGCTGACTCTTCTCCATCTGCTTCTTGACGCGCCCACGAATCCGCTTTTCCACCTGGAACAGGTCGATCTCGGATTCAATGAGACTCATCAGATGCTCGATTCGCGCCTGCAGCCCCACAAGCTCCAGAAGGTTCTGCTTTTCCTGAATCTGCAGGGACATGTGAGAGGCGATGGTATCGACCAGTCGACCAGGTTCATCGATGCTGGAAATGGAAGTCATCACTTCCGGGGGAATCTTCTTGCTCAACTGAACATATTGTTCAAATTGCGTGAGCAACGAGCGGACGAGCAGTTCTGACTGCTTGGCTGGCAACGCTTCGGGGACGAGGACAGCGATGTTCGCCTGAAAATAGTCTGCATCGTAGTCAACGGACTTGATCCTGGCGCGATTCACGCCTTCGACAAGCACTTTCACTGTGCCGTCGGGCAAGCGAATCAACTGGAGAATGCTGGCAATGGTGCCGATCTCGAAAACATCGCGAGCACCAGGGTCATCGTCAGTGGGGTTCTTCTGAGCCACCAGCAAGACCTGCTTGCCAGTGGACATCGCCACTTCCAGTGCCTTGATGGACTTTGGTCTTCCGACGAACAGGGGCTGAACGATCTGCGGGTAAACCACTACATCGCGCAACGGCAGCAGTGGCAATACATTTTTCGCGATTTCTGAGGATTCTGCGTGAAGACCCATAATTACATCCTGAAAATACGGAGTGGCAAACTGAACTCAATGGTATTCAGGCACTATCCTTGGGGCGTTCTACCGTTATTGCAATGTTCGCCGGCCTTTCGTCGTCCAACGAGCAAATCAATGCTCGTCGGCCGCGGTCCTGGACTGCTGCTCTCGGTTCTCGTAAACCAGGAGAGGTTCCGACTCTCCATTGATAACCGCCGAATCGATGATGACCTTGCTGACTTTCTCCATGGAGGGAATCTTGTACATGGTGTCCAGCAACACACTTTCCATGATGGAGCGCAAGCCTCGCGCACCGGTCTTGCGCTCCTTCGCCTTCTGAGCTACGGCTTTCAAGGCCTCGTCTCGAAACTGGATCTCCACTCCTTCCATCTCGAACAACTTCTGATACTGCTTGATCAGCGCGTTCCTGGGCTCCTTGAGGATTCGGACCAGTGCATCAAGGTCGAGTTCATCCAATGTGGCAATCATGGGCAGTCGTCCCACGAATTCGGGAATGAGGCCGTATTTCACAAGGTCCTCAGGTTCGACGTCGCGCAGCGTCTCGCCAGTCTTCTGCTCGAGATCCTTGCTGCGGACCTCAGCACCAAAACCGATACCTCCCTTCTCGGAGCGATCTCGAATGATCTTGTCTAGCCCTGCAAAGGCTCCTCCGCAAATGAACAGGATGTTGGATGTATCAACCTGGAGAAACTCCTGCTGGGGATGCTTGCGCCCCCCTTGCGGGGGCACGGAAGCGACAGTGCCTTCGATCAGCTTGAGCAGTGCCTGCTGCACACCTTCGCCCGAAACATCACGCGTGATCGATGGATTGTCGGACTTGCGGGAAATCTTGTCGATCTCGTCGATGTAGACTATGCCGATCTGGGCCCTCTCAACATCGTAGTCACACTTCTGCAAGAGCTTCTGAATGATGTTCTCAACGTCCTCGCCGACATAGCCGGCTTCCGTCAAAGTCGTGGCATCTGCAATGGTGAACGGCACATCCAGCAATCGCGCCAAGGTTTCTGCCAGCAATGTCTTGCCAGTGCCTGTGGGCCCGACCATCAGAATATTGCTCTTGCCAAGCTCGACACCACCAGCAGAATGCTCGTAGTTCAAGCGCTTGTAGTGATTGTAAACGGCGACGGCCAGAACCTTCTTGGCCCGTTCCTGGCCTATGACGTATTCGTCCAGGGTGCTCTTGATCTCTTCAGGAATCGGCAACTTGCGACTGCCGCCCTCGCCATCCTTTTCCTGGATTTCCTCTCGAATGATGTCGTTGCACAGATCGACGCATTCATCACAGACGAACACAGAGGGGCCGGCAATCAACTTGCGGACTTCATGCTGACTCTTGCCGCAGAAGGAGCAGTAGAGCAACTTGCCACTGTCATCGCCTTTGTTGAAACGATCATCAGACATTAAACTATTCCTCGAATTCGACGCCGGTCCAGATTACAGGACTTTCCGGCGCTCTCCAATAGCGGCAGGTGCCGCGCGCACTCGCCTGGCATAGCCCTTGTCCATGGTCATCGGCAAAATTTCACGGCTCTGGAGCCTTGGGGAAAAAATTCCGTAGGATACCGCAGATCACATGACGCGGCGGATGAGCACTCGGTCGATCAGGCCGTATTCAACGCCTTCGCTGGCACTCATGAAATTGTCTCGCTCGGTATCCCGCGCGATGGTTTCAAGGTCCTTGCCAGTATGCATGGCCATGATGTTGTTGAGTTGGTGGCGCAATTTGATGATCCATCAGCCGAGAATGTGGCAGAGCGTAGCGCTTCCCCTTCGCGCCGCCTGCAAGCAACAAGGCCCCCATGCTGGCTGCCTGACCGATGCACATGGTGCTGACATCGGGCTTGATGAACTGCATGGTGTCGTATATCGACAATCCTGCAGTGACAGAGCCTCCAGGAGAGTTGATATAGAGATGGATATCCTTGTCGGGATTCTCGGACTCCAGAAACAGCAGCTGCGCCACGACAAGGTTGGCCATGTAGTCTTCAACCTGACCAACCACGAATATCACTCGCTCCTTCAACAGCCGGGAGTAGATGTCATAGGAGCGCTCGCCGCGCGCAGTCTGTTCGACAACCATCGGCACCAATGTTGACACGGTCAGTTCCTGCCTGTGATCCATATGATCTCGTTACTTCTTGTCTGCTTTTGCCGCGTCCGGCTTGATTGCGTCGTCGTAACTGACGCGTTTTTCCTTCACTTTGGCTCCCGCGAGAATGGCTTCGAATGCCTGGTCTTCCAGTACTGAAGACTCGACCGAGGCCAATTGCTCCTTGTTGCTGTAGTACCAGCGCACGACCTGTTCGGGCGTTTCGTAAGTCGAGGCGATGTCTTCAATGGTCGACTTCACCAGAGCAGGATCCGCCTTCAGACCACGGCTCTTGATCACCTCGCCCAGAATCAGCCCCAGTGCAATCCGTTTCTGCGCTTGTTCCACGAAAAGATCGTCGGGAAGCAGCGAAGGATCGATATTCTGCTTGCCACCACCAAACTGTTGCAGCGCTTGCTGACGCAGCGCGTTGATCTCGCCCTGCACGAGACTCCTGGGCAGGGTGACCTTGTTCTGCTCCAGCAGCTGTTCCATCAGGCGACTTTTCACCTTGGCCTTGCTGGCATTCTTGAGTTCACGCTCCATATTGGCGGCGACTTCCTTGCGGAAGGCTTCCAGCCCACCCTCCTCGATGCCGAACACGGCGAAGAACTCTTCGTTGAGCTCAGGCAGTACGGGAGCGCTGACGGAATTGATCTTGATCTCGAACTTGACGGGTTTGCCGGCAAGATCCTTGTTCTGATAATCGTCCGGGAACACCAAGTTCAACACCACTTCATCACCGGCTTTCTTCTTGGTCAAACCCTTCTCGAAACCCTCGATCATGCGCTGCGAGCCGAGAATGAGGTTGGCGCCCTTGGCAGAACCTCCAGCGAATTCCTCACCATTCATGGTGCCAACGTAGTCAATGTTCAAGCGATCCTTGTTCTTGCTCTGACGAGTGACAGGGTCCCACGTCTGACGCTGTTGACGCAGGGTTTCAATCATCTTGTCGATGTTCTCGTCCTCGACCTGCGACACCAGCTTTTCGACTTTCAACTCCTTGAAATCACCAAGAGTGACTTCGGGGAACACCTCGAAAGTAGCGACATACTCGAGATCCTTGCCTTCGGCGATGGACCTGGGCTCGATGCGCGGCTGTCCGGCGGGCTTCAGATTCTGCTCGGCAATCGCCTGATAATACGTGCGACTCATGACTTCGCCGACCACTTCCTGGCGCACCCCTTTGCCATAGCGCCCCTTGATCACCTTCAAAGGGATCTTGCCCTTGCGGAAACCGTTGAGGCGCACATTGCCCGCCGCTTCCTGAAGCTTGGCCATGACGGCACTTTCGACGACTGCAGCGGGCACACCGACTGTCATTCGTCGCTCGAGTTCGGAAATTGTCTCGATGGAAACTTGCATGAATTACCCTCTACTAACGGCGTGCTTTTATTGTCCGCCTGTCATTGTCATTCTGAAAATCATCAATCTACGGCACTATCGTGAAGTGGCCGGTTGACGTCTTCGCTGTGATTGCCTGAAGCCGCTGTGCTTGCCAGACTGTGCGCTTTCTGCTTAAGTTCTTATAATTCAAGAGCTTAAGGGGAATTCCACGGCTTCTGAAGTGGGCGATTCTCCCATACTGCCTGTATATATTCAATTGTGAATATTGTGACCAATCATCTGATGTACTTGCAAACTCCACGCATTCCCGCGATTCGAGTTGACCATGAAGCGCGCTGACATAGGCGTTTGCGGTGTCATCCTTGCGGGAGGTCGTGGCTCACGCATGCACTATCGGCAAAAAGCGCTCATGGCTGCAGGAGACAAGACCATCATCGAATGGATCATCGAAACCGCCAGGGTTCAAACCGACAGACTCCTCATCAACGTCAACAGAGACTTCGAGCTGTATGAGCCCTACGAACTCCCCTTAATCAAGGATCTCGTCAGCACGGATTCCGGCCCCCTCGCGGGTATTCATGCAGCCATGCGCTGGTGCCGCGAGAATGAACCCGCGTGCACGCATGTCGCTTGTTTCCCTGGCGACGTCCCGTGGTTCGACGGCGATCTCGTGGAGCGTCTCGCGACCGTGATGCTTCGGGACAACGCCAGAATTGGCTGGCTGCAGACGCGAGAGCAATGGCAGCCTCTGTTCTCAGTCTGGGAAGCAGGACTCGTAGAGTGCCTGGCGGAGGCATTGGAAATGGAACTTTACAGCCCCTTGCAGTTCATCAGATCCCAGCCTAACACCCTGTTGACCCTGGCCACCCCAGCGCTGGGGCATTACCTGAATATCAACACAGACGAGGATCTTGTCATTGCGAACGAGATTGCCCGCGGGCGCTTCGAACGTTGAATGTCTCGAACTCTTGGTTCCAGAAATGTTTTTTCTTGAAGACCGCATACAAGCCTTTTTTGAATGGATAAATATTGCTCATTCGCGACGCAACCTGCACTTAACAGGCTGTTGAAAAATTCTCAGAACTCAGCCTTTCCTGCGCTTGTGACCACCTGAATGAAAATCCGTTCTCGCTCGTATTGCTGACAACACTTCATCGCCTGCATTCCACAGAATCAAAAGCGCCTGCAAATCAGCCGCCTCTTCCGCGATTTCCTCACGCAGCAGCACCGCCGTCACGTCATTAAGCTCTTCATGCGGGTAATGTTGTACGCCGCCGCCGTGAAGCGAAAGATCCACGACACCTTGGCCTGACCGCAATGCCGCAGTTTGCGCATCAACCCGATGTCCTTCATCCAGCCAAAGCACTCTTCAATTCTCTTGCGTCGCACCTGGCTCATCGCGTACCCACTGGTGCGGGTGGTGCGCCTGTCCAGGCGACTTCCCTTGATCTTTGCTGCCACATGCGGCGTGACGTTCAAGCCTCGACACCCTTGCACAAACTCCTCAGCGTCATAGCCCTTGTCTGCGCCAACTGTCATGCCGCAGCGCGTACTCAACTGCGCCAGCAGATTGATCCCCGCATCCCATTCCCAGCGCGTACCCGCTTGCGTGACTTCACTCGCCACGATCAAGCCGTTGCGATTCTCGGTCACCAGATGTCCCATGTGACACAGCTTGGTCTGTGCCCCTGCCGCCTTGCGAAACAGCCTTGCATCGCTGTCGGTGCGCGACTCATGCGTGTCATTGCTGCGCGGCTTGCCCCGAAAATCACCCCGAGGCTCATCATCCTCGCTGCCGTCCTTGGCGCACAGCGACTTCATCGAGGCACAGGCTTCCAGCAGAGTCCCATCCACGCTGAAATACTCGCGTGACATCAGCCTCTTCGCATAGGCCTGCTTCTTGATGACCTCGAAGAACAGCACATCGATCTCGTTGAGCATCAGGCGCTCGCGGTTCTTGGAGAATGTTGAGTGATCCCAGACCCTGTCGTCTATGCAAAGCTCGACAAACCAGCGGAACATCAGGTCGTAATCAATGCGCTCCACCAACTGCCGCTCGGAGCGAATCGTAAACAGAATCTGCAGCAACATCGCGCGGATCAACTGCTCCGGCGGAATCGAGGCACGCCCGGAACTTGCGTACATCTCCTCGAATGCGTGCTCCATGTCCTTCAGGGCAACATCGACAACATCGCGCACTTTACGAATTGGATGACTTGCAGGAATGCGCGACTCAAGCGTGCGGTAACTGAACAATGTGTCTTGCGGAGAGACTTCGCCACGCATCTTGTTGCACCTGTTGTGGGATTGCGTGCATTGTCCCATGACAGGGGATTTTCAACAGCCTGTTAGATCGTTAGTAAAGTCGGGAGACCGACTTTATAATTTCCATCTTCTGACGTTCATCAAGATTTAAGAATTGCATTACAAGAAGAAACTTTCTGCTTGAAAGACGACTGCTAGCGATACATCGGACTTTATAGGTCTTGTTGTTTATTTCAAAAGGGCTGTTACCGCAATTGATTTTCAGTAGAGACTCCGCGCCAAAAATGCGCCCTTTATTTTTTCTTCGTAAAATTTGAAGCTGCTCGTCACTGATGTAGAGCGAAATGGTTTTTAAGGTGATGTCGATGGATTCAAGAGTAATCGTCTCATCCACAATCTTCATCTCAACAATTGAATTGAATTCTGGCATTACTGAATACCCGGTAAAAAGCTGGTCGTATGCAGATGGTTTTTTTAGGCACATTAAAAATCCGGATAAATTTTGACAGCAATATTGCAAGATGTCGACAATCCGCCAGTCTGCGTTTGATTTTATTACTAGATTTTTAGAAGAAATGCTGAGCTTTGTTCGGGTGCCTTTTCAAGGTCGCTGGAAATGGCGTGGAATCGCCTAGATGTATTGATTCAATGATTCCTTGCTCAGGGACAATTCTTCCATCTGGTGGGGATAAACGTAAACAACATGCGAGACTAAGGCTTTCAGCATTGTTCCGCCAAGCGCAAGTCGGCCCTGGTACTGGACATCATCCTGGGCAAGACCACCGTAGCTGAAGCCAGCCGCCAATTTGATCTGCCAACCGCCGAAGTCGAGGAGTGGGTCAGTCAAGCCAGGCGCCAGAAGAAAGCTGGATGCCTTACTGGGCAGGGACGAGAACTGATCGACCGCGTGCAGCAGGGCTTGAAGGAAGAAGGCTGCAGCGTGTTTGTCAGCCGGTTGTGCCGTTGGTTTGAAGTCGCGCGAAGGAGCTTCTACTACCGCGTAACCAATTCGGCGCCGAAGGTGCAGCAAGCGCTTGCAGCACCGATAAGGCACTGATTGAGCAGGAACCGTCCTTTGGTTACCCCACAGTGGCCGGCTTGCTGGAGATGAACAAGAACACGGTGCAGCGCATTTTTCAGCTGAAGGGTTGGCAGGTACGCAAGCGCGCCATCGGGCACCGGCTGCGGATTCAGACGCTGCCCTCGGTGGCCACCCGGCCAGAGCAACGCTGGGCTACCGACCTGTGTCGGGTCTGGGGTGGTAGGGACGGCTGACTGTCCGTGGCGTTGGTGATCGACTGCCACACCCGAGAGCCGCTGGTATGGGACGCTGGGCCGCGTACGGAGCCTTTCCTGCTGTGCTCGGATAATGGCCTGGTGTTTACCAGCCGGACCTACACACGGCTGGTCAGGAGCTATGGCTTGCAGAAGGAATTCATCACGCCGCACCGCCCGCAGCAGAGCGGCATAGTGGAGCGCGTGATCCGGACCTTGAAGGAACAGTGTGTGCATCGGCACCGCTTTGAAAGTCTGTAGCATGCCAGCCGCGTCGTCAGCGACTGGATCGGCTGGTACAACACCCTACGCCCTCACCAGGCATTGGGGATCAAGACACCCGCTGAGGCATATACATTAGCGGCCTGACCTGTGCAGAAAGTGCTGTGTCCTTGCAGCGCAGGTCATGTCGAATACGCATCTCTCCGTGTTTTGATGGCTTCGATGCGCGTTGTCAGTTCGCTTGTGTGATCCTGATTTGATAAAGTTTCGTATGTCGCAGTATCTACCCTAAATGGAGGAGAGTAAGAAATGCTTAAGTATTTGAAAGTTTTATTTTTATTAGCTTTTACTTCGCTGTCTTTCACGACATTCGCGGCAGATTACTACGTGGATATCACGAATAAGACGGGATACACCATCTATTACGTCTATGTAAGTCCAGACAAGTCGGATTCCTGGGAAGAGGATGTTCTAGGCTCTGAAGTGCTCATGGATGACGATACAAGGCGCATCAACTTGAAAGGTTACAAGAGTCCGATTTTTGATATAAAACTTGTAGACGAGGATGGCGACAGCTACACATTCTGGGACGTCGATGTGTCCGTGAAGGACATTACAGCAACACTCAGTGACATGGATTGAGGTGTCGCAAAGTGACTGGGTTCTCCAGCGCGATTCGGCAACTTGCAGTGCTATAACAACCTCAGAGTCGCTAAGTCAGTTCGAGAAGTTCAGATCTGCGCGTGTATGGCTTAGTAAGGCATCACCGAAGGCAGTGGGTAACATTTTTACTTAAATCTGGTCTAGTCGATCTGGTTGCGGTTGTTCTCGTCGATAGCAAGTGCGAGCAGGTGATGCCTAGCGCAAGTCGAGTGGCGTGGAAATATCTGCTCGCACTTAATTAAAAACCAACTCAGAGCATCACGATGGTGAGGCAGATCTCGGTAGCTCGACGTCAATTCTTGCGCCTCGCTGCACAGACAGCCGTGGTCGCTGGCAGCGCAATACCGGTATGGCATTCTTTAGCGGAAGCGGCGTCGGTCTTGCCCGCGGTGCGGGCTCTGGTGTTCGATGTGTTCGGCACAGTGGTAGACTGGCGCGGCTCGGTTATCCGCGAAGGGCAGCTGCTGGCGGCGCGCAAGGGCTACACCCATGTGGACTGGGCGCAGTTCGCCGATCGCTGGCGCGCCGGCTACGGCCCGGCGATGAATCGCGTGCGCAGTGGCGAGCTGCCGTGGACGAAGCTGGACGATCTGCACCGCATGGTGCTGAACGAGCTGGTGCAGGAATTCGGGCTGACGGGCCTCAGCGAGGCCGAACTGACGCATTTCAACGAGGCCTGGCATCGTCTGTCGCCCTGGCCGGACTCCGTGGCGGGCCTGCTGCGCCTGCGCAACGAATACACCATCGCGCCGCTGTCCAATGGCAATGTCTCGCTGCTGCTGAACATGGCGAAGAATGCCGGCCTGCCCTGGGACACCGTCCTCTCGGCGGAGCTCTCGTACCACTACAAGCCCGACCCGGAGGCCTATCTGAAGGCGGCAGAGCTGTTCAGCCTGCGCCCGGAGCAGGTGATGCTGGTGGCGGCGCACCCGAGCGATCTGCGCAGCGCCGCCGAGGCAGGCCTGCGCACGGCCTATGTGCATCGCCCGCTGGAGCGCGGCGCGGAGCGCCCGACGGTGGCGCCGGCGCGCGATGAATTCGATGTGTTCGCCGAGGACTTCCTCGACCTGGCGCGGCAACTGGGGGCCTGAGCCCGTCAATTGCCGCAGGCGATGCAATCGTTTATCGTCGGCCGCAGCTTCCGGATAGCCGGACATCACAACAACAAGGAACCCCCCATGGACTCCCTTCTGGCCATCGCGCCATCGGCGCTGGCGCTGCTGCTGGCCTTCACTACTCGTCGTGTGATTCTCTCGCTGCTCAGCGCCGTGGTGCTGGGCTACGCGATTCTCAACCACTATCACCCCATGAATACCGCCGTGGCCGTGTTCAACGAGGGCATCTTCACGCAGCTGGAAGGCAGCAACGCACAGATCATCATTGTTATCACCATCATCTCGGGGTTCATCTACCTGCTGGAAGCTTCCAGCACCATGCGGGCATTCTCGACTTTGCTCGGCACCCATGTGACATCGCCAATGAAGATCAAGCTCAGCACGCTGGCCAGCGGCCTGGTGATCTTCTTCACCGACTCGGGCAATTCGCTGATCCTCGGGCCGGTGTACCGGCCGGTCTACGACAAGCTGAAGATCTGCCGCGAGAAGCTGGCCTATATCGTCGACTCCACTTCCTCGCCCGTGTGCGTGCTCATCCCCATCATCAGCTGGGGCGCCTACACCATGGGATTGATGGAGTCCGCCTTCGCCGACCAGGGCATCGCGAAAGACGGCTTCACCGCCTTCCGCGAGGTCTGGTTCTACATGCTCTACCCACTGCTCACGCTCGTGGGCGTCGCGTTTGTCGCCGTGTTCAATGTCTGGCTGGGAAGCATGCGCACGGTGCAGCAGGCGCTGCTGGCAGGCACACATCACTACGAGGACTCGCAGACGGAACTCCCGGCGTTGAGTCCGGCCCTGCAAGCGCACGGTGCCCGCGTCGTGGCTGTGGCACTGGGCACCTTGTTCCTGTCGATGATCACCCTGTTCACCTATTTCGTCCTGCAACGGGGCATGCTTGACGGGGCCACCATCCGCATCACCCTGGCGCTCTGCTACACCCTGGCCACGCTCACCACCATCCTGGCCCTGCACCGCCTGGGGATCTTCGACTTCAGCAGCAGCTCGAAGGCCTTCTTCAACGGCATGGGACGCATCATGCCAATCCTGTGCATCCTGATGCTGGCCTGGACGCTGAGCGACGTGATGGCAGCACTGGACACCGGGGCCGCCATCGCCCTCCTGCTCAATGCCGTGAATTTCCCGGTGTGGCTGCTGGCCAGCATGATCTTCCTGATCGCCTGTGCGCTGTCCCTGGCCACCGGCTCGTCCTGGGGCACCTTCGCCCTGGTGATTCCCGTGGCGGTGGCGGTGGCCGTGGCTCTGGAGGCGCCAGTCATCATCTGCATCGGGGCAGCGATCAGTGGCGGCCTGTTCGGCGATCACGCCTCGCCGATCTCTGACACCACGGTGCTCTCATCCATGTCCAGCGGGGTGAACCATATGTCGCATGTGGAGACGCAATTCCCCTATGCCCTCTTCTCGGCCGGCCTGAGTTTCATCGGCTTCGTGCTGGCTTCGCTGCTCATCGGCGCCGGCCAGTCGGCTGCCTGGCTGCCCGTGCTGGTCATGACCGTGGTGGCCGGCGTGGCCTACTACGTGCTCGGTCACTCACGTCTCGGGAGACTCGACGCATGAAGACGCTGTGGCTGCGCAGAGAGGACAAAGCAGGCGAGGCCCGCGTGGCGCTGACGCCGGCGGGGGCGCGGACTCTCGTGAACGAAGGCGTGGCGGTGATGGTGGAGACCTGTGTGAATCGCGTGTTTCGCGACGAGGAATACGCCGCAGCAGGAGCTGTATTG